>CBINDH010000430.1:0-2232 GCA_966249365.1 uncultured Xylanimonas sp.
ACAAAGTCCACGTGGGAGAACAGGCGCGCGATCTGTTAGGCGACTAGCTTGACACGCCCGTGCCACGTGATCTTGCCGCCGCGGTCGACGTCTACGACAGCGGTGCCGTCCGTCGGGTACTCGTCCTTGCGGGTGCGCCGTCCGGCGGTGTAGACGCTCGTGTGCTCGAGCAGGAAGGCGACCGGGCCGCGGCCGCCCTCGCTGACGGCCGCGTGCGTGCGCCGCTGCAGCGCCCACGCCTCGTGGTAGTCGACGTGCCCGGGCAGGTGCTCGATCTCGATCAGTGAGGTGCCCACGACGGACCAACATACGCGGCGTTCGCCGGTCCGTGGTGCCGCGTTCCACCCGTTCTCGGCCCGCGGGCGCGCCGGACCGCGGAGACCGGCACTCTCCGTTGCAGCATGGGTGCATGGCAGCACTGCGCATCGCGATCGTCGGGTACGGGGCAGCGGGCCGAGGCATCCACGCCCGGCTGGCGAAGGAGGTAGGGCTCCAGGTGACCGCCGTCGTCACGCGCGACCCCGGACGCCGCCAGCAGGCCGCGTCCGACTGGCCCGGCGCCCGGCTGCACGACGACCTCGACGCCCTCGTCGACAACCGCTTCGGGTACGACCTCGTCGTCGTCACGTCCCCGACGGGCCTGCACGCCGACCATGCGGCACACCTCGCGCGGGCCGGGATCCCGTTCGTGCTGGACAAGCCCATCGGCGTCGACGCGCACGAGGCGCGCGCCGTCGTCGCCGAGGCCGCCGCGACGTCGACGCCGTTCACGGTGTTCCAGAACCGGCGGTGGGACACCGAACAGCTCACCCTGGCGGGCCTGCTCTCCCGCGGCGAGCTCGGCGACGTGCACACCTTCGAGCGCCGCTGGGAGCGCTGGCGCCCGCAGCCGCAGCAGCGCTGGAAGGAGAACGACGTCATCGGGGGCGGGCTGCTGCTCGACCTCGGCGCGCACCTCGTCGACTCCGCCACCCAGCTCTTCGGGCGCGTCACCAGCGTCTGGGCGCAGATCCGCAAGCTCACCACGCCCACCGAGGACGACGTCTTCCTCGTGCTCCAGCACGAGGCCGACGGCGGGATCGCCCGGTCGCCGCTGCCCGTGACGTCCCGGCTCTGGGCCGGGTCCGTGGTGGGCGCCCCCGGGCCGCGCACGCGCGTGCTCGGCAACGCGGGTGCCTACGTCGTCACCACGTTCGAGCAGGACGCCTCGCCCTTCGAGGTGTTCGACGCCGACGCGCCGCAGGGGACGGAGGGCTGGATCACCCGCGGGCGCGACCGCACCCCGGTGCCCCAGGCGCCCGGCGGGCACGCCGACTTCTACCGTGCGCTCGTCGAGTGGCTCACGGGGGAAGGCGAGATCCCCGTCGACCCGGCAGACGCCGTGCGCACCGCCGAGGTGCTCGACGCCGCCCGGATCGCGGCGCGCGAGGGACGCACCATCACCCTGTAGCTGTGGACGGCGTCCGCGCAGGTCGCGGCGTTACGGTTTCATCGGGGGCGTGACCAGCGCCTCGTCCGACGCCGCACCCGCCCAGCCGGGGACCGTCGTCGTGCCCGTCCCCGCCGACGCCGCAGCCCGCGCCGCGCTGACCGCACGGGTCACCGCGCTCACCGGGGTCCGCCACCAGCACCTCGTCGCCGTCCTCGACGTGCGCACCGTGCGCGACGGCGCGCTCGACGTCGTTCTCGCGCGAGGTGAGGCGGCCGACCTCCCCACGGTGCTCGCCGTGCGCGGGCGGCTCGCACCCGGCGAGGCGACCGCCGTCGGCGTGCACGTCGCGCAGGCGCTCGCGGCGCTGCACGCCGCCGGGCTCGTGCACGGGCCGCTCGAACCCGTCGACGTCGTGCTCCGAGCCGGCGGTGCGCCCGCGCTCCGGCCACGCGCCACGGTGCCGCCCGAGGAATGGACCCCTGCCGAGGACGTGCGCGCTGTTGCGCGTCTGGTCGACGCCTTGCTCGGGTCGCGGCGCATCGGTGGTGACCCCCTGAGCGACCCGCTCGCCGCGCCGCCTGCCGACCGGCTTGCTGGCCCTCTTGCCGACCCGCTTGCCGACCCGCTCGCCGACCCCGACGGCACGCTGCGTCGTGCACTTCAGCCCGCGCTCGGCGCCGACGCACGACGGCGGCCCGAGGCCGGGACGCTCGCCGCGCTCCTCGACGCCGCGTGCGAGCCCACGATGGTCCGGCTGCCCGACCCCGCGACGCTCGCCGGGGCGGCGCTCGCGGGTGTCC
>CBINDH010000431.1:0-2227 GCA_966249365.1 uncultured Xylanimonas sp.
CGTCGAAGTCGGCGGGCGGCCAGCCCAGGTCGAGGGACCGCAGCGCGCCCAGCAGCAGCTCGGTCACCGCGAGCCGGGCGTACCACTTCTTGTCGGCGGGCACGACGTGCCACGGGGCGACCTCGGTCGACGTCCTCTCCAGCATCTCCTGGTAGGCGTCCAGGTACTGCTCGAAGTTGGCGCGGGTCTTGAGGTCGCCCGGGTTGTACTTCCAGTACTTGTCGGGGCGGTCGAGCCGCTCGGTGAGGCGGGCCTTCTGCTCGTCCTTGGACACGAACATGGCGACCTTGACGATGGTGGTGCCCGCGGCGGCGACCTCGGCCTCGAACGCGTTGATCTCGTCGTAGTGGGCCCGCCACGTCTCCTCGGGCTCGAGCCCGTCGACGCGCACGACCAGCACCTGCTCGTAGTGCGACCGGTCGAACACCCCGAGGTAGCCGGGCTTCGGCAGGGCGTTGCGGATGCGCCACAGGTAGCCGTGCGACGCCTCCTCCTCGGTCGGGACGCCGAACGCCCGGTGCTGGACGCCCTGCGGGTCGACGAGCCCGACGACGTGCCGCACGATGCCACCCTTGCCTGCCGTGTCGAGGCCCTGGAGGATCAGCAGGACCGACCGGTCGCCGCCCGAGCGGCCGTCCGCGAACAGCCGCTCCTGCAGGTCGCTGAGCTCGTCGGCGTGCGCCGCGACCAGCGCGGCACCGTCGTCCTTGTCGCCGTCCCAGCCGGGGGCGCTGTCGCAGTCGAGCTCGCGGACGTCGACGCCCTTGGTCCAGCGCAGCACGCGGGTGGGGGAGTCGTCCCACTTCTTCTCGAGGTCGCGGAGGGTGTCGACGTCGACCGTGCCGTCCAGGTCGCTCTTGCTGTGGCGTCCGCTCATGGGTTCTCGCAGCTCCTCGTCGGGTCGTCGGCCTGTTCCGCGGAGCGTAGCCCCGGGGTCTCAGTGCCGCGCGCGAAGCACCGCGGTCGTGCGGCTGGGCAGCACGAGCTGCCCGCCGACGAGCCGCGTCGACGGCGACCACGCGGCGCGCAGGTCCCAGCCGGTGGCGCCGTCGGGAAGGACGTCGGCCAGCGGGACCCGCACCTCGGTGTCGCCCCAGGCGACCGCCACCGCGTGCTTGCCCCGTCGGGCGATCAGCGCGCTGCCGTGGTGGCGCAGGTCGAGCCCCAGGGCCAGGTCGGCGAGCGTGTCGGCCCGGGGGTCGGCGAGCTCCGCGCACCACGCCAGGAGGCGGGTGGCGTCGGCGGTGCGCTCTCCCACGGGCAGGTGGTCGGTGTCCAGCACCACGGGGGTGCCCGCGAGCATCGCGAGGGTCATCATCGTCGCCCGGGAGTCGAGGTCGCCCGGAGGCAGGTTCTCGTCGGGCGGCGCCCACGGCATGCCCCGCCGAGCGCCGGGCAGCCGGGTGATGTTCCCGACGACGAGCGCCGCGGCGCGCTGCGTGGCCGGACGGGAGCGGCGCGCGGCGCGCTGCTCGGTGCGCAGCGGGAGCCGCGTCGGGGGGTTCATGGTGATCGAGAGCTGCTGCAGGTCGGCGATGGCCGACGGGTCGGGCGGCCCGTCGATGGCGAGCAGCCGTCGCACCGCGCGTGTGAGCCGGTCGGACCTGCCGAGGCCGTCGACGAAGAGCGTCAGCGGGCGCCCGAGCTGCCCCGACGCGGTGACCGTCTCCGCGGCGAGCTCGGCCACGTACGGTGTCGTCGACCGGTCGGTGAGCACCTCGATGTCGAGGGTGAGCCCGTCGACGTGCAGCTCACGGAACCACCGTTCGGCATCGGCGGACAACAGCTCCCGCAGCCCGCGGTTCCCCCCGCCGGCGAGGTTGAGCCGCCCGCCGGCGGTGTAGGGGCCCAGCGTGTCGAGCCCGAGCCCGGGAGCGAACGCCCACCGGTGCGGCGGCGTCAGCACGACGGCGAGGCCGTGGGCGTGGGCCGCGTCGACGAACCTCGCCAGGCCGTGGACCCCGCCGAGCGGCTCGTGCACGGCGAACAGGCGCACGCCCTGCTCGGGCCCGGCCGCGTCGTCGTACGCGGAGATCGGTCCGAGCTCGATGCCCTGGATGCGTGCCCGCGCGACGCGGGGCAACAACCGGACGGCGGCGTCGAACGTGCCCTCCGGGGTCGCGTCGGCGATGTCGAGATGCAGGAGCGGCCCCGCGCCGATGGGCGACGGGTGCCATCCGGCGTCGGTCCACCCGGTGAAGCACTCGTGCACGTACGACAGCCCGTG
>CBINDH010000432.1:0-2226 GCA_966249365.1 uncultured Xylanimonas sp.
CCCGACGCCCGCGAGCCCGGACCCCTGCTGGACACCGCGCTGCCCTCCGCGCTGGTCGCGGACGCCGAGGTGCGGGGGGTCGCCGTGCCCGACCTCGACGGCGTACGCGTCGACCAGGTCCCGGCGCTGCTCGGCCACGTGCAGGCGCTCGTCGCCCGGGCCTCGCTGCCCAGCGACACCGAGGTCGAGAGCACCCTCGACGACGTGCTCGGCAGCGTCGGCACGCCGCTCCGCGTCGCGCGGTCCTCGGTGTACCTGCCCGCGGTGCTCGTGGTGCGGTCCGCGGGTGTGGCGCTCGCGCTCGGCGCGCGGCTCGTCGCGGCGGTCCGTGCCCGCGAGCTGTGGCTGCTGCGCGCCCGCGGCTTCTCGGGCAGCCAGCTTCTCGGGGTGTCGCTGGGGGAGGCGCTCGCGGTCGCGGCGCCCGCCGTCGCCCTGGCGCCGCTGCTCGCGGGGGCGGCCCTGAGCGCGATCGGCCGGTGGGGCCCGCTGGCGGAGGCGGGTCTGAGCGGGCTGGGCCGCGTGGACCCGTCGGTCTGGTGGATCTCGGCCGCGGTCGGGGCCGGGGGTGTGCTCGCGCTCGTGCTCGTCGGCGGGCGCGGCCGGGCGCAGGACGAGCCGGAGCGTGCACCCGTGCTGCAGCGCGCCGGGGTCGACATCGTCGTCGGCGTGCTCGCCGTCCTGGCCTGCTGGCAGCTCCTGCGCTACGGCGCGCCGCTCTCCGTGGACCGGCAGGGCCTGCTCTCGGTCGACCCGCTGCTCGTCGTGGCGCCCGCTCTCGTGCTGCTCGCCGGGGCGCTCGTCACCATGCGGCTGCTGCTGTGGGGCGCGCACCGGCTCGAGGGTCCGGCGGCGCGCTCGACCGGGCTCGCCGGTGCGCTGGGCGCGTGGCAGGTGGGGCGCCGCCGGGCGCGGCAGGCGGGCCCCGCGCTGCTCGTGGTGCTCGCCGTCGGCGCGGCCGCCCTGTCCACCACGTATGCCGCGACGTGGGACCTCTCCCAGCGCGACCAGGCGGACCTCGCGGCGGGCGCCGACCTGCGCATCGACACCGACGGTCCCGCGCACCTGGACGCCGGCGCCGCGGAGGCGTACGCGCAGGTGCCCGGGGTCGGCGACGCGATGGCCGTGCTGACCCGCCGGATCTACGGCGACGGGCTCTCCTCGACGCTGACGGCGTGGGACGCCGAGCGGGCGCCGGGGATCGTGACGCTGCGCTCCGACCTGGGGAACCTCGACGCGGCCAACGCGGTGCTGGCCGCCGCGCGTCCCCAGGCCGAGACGGTCCCGCTGCCGCCGGGCAGCCGCGCGGTCGCGCTGGACGTCGTCGCGAACCTCGTCGTCGCGAAGGCCGCACCGCCGCCCGTCGAGCTCACGGTCGTCGTGCGCGACGCCGCAGGGCTGCTGCACCGCCTCCCCCCGCAGCCGGTCGCCACGGACGGGGCGTCGCAGACGCTGACGTTCCCGCTCGACGGCGTCGGCCGGGAAGTCTCGGCCGTCGAGCTGGTCGCCCTGGAGCTCGACGTCGCGGCGCGCGAGACGTTCACCAAGGAGGGTGTGCTCCCGGCACCCGGCGTCGACGTCGTCGTCACCGCCGACGTCGTGACGGCCGACGGCACGGTGCCGCTCGACGCTCCTCCCGCATGGCGGGCCACCGCGGAGCTCGGACCGCCCCTCTCGCCGTCGGCGGACCTCTCCGACGCCGGCGCGCCCTTCCTGCACGTGACCGCCCAGGTGGGCGAGCCCCCCTCGCCGACGACGTTCACGCTGCGCCCCACCGTGCCCGACGACGAGGACGCGGGCCGTCTGCGGCTCGTCAACCCGCGGGACGACCTCACCGTGCCGGTGCTCAGCACTCCCGGCCTGCCGGGGCCGCGTGCCGGGTCGGACGGCAACGTGACCAACCTGCCGCGCGCGACGCTGCTGGGCCGGACGGTCCTCCTGGACCCGGTGGGCCGCCTGGGCGCGGTGCCGGGTCAGGGGCTGCTGCGCGGGGGCACGCCGGGGTACGTGGCGGACCTCCCGACGCTCTCGCTGACCCTCTACGACGCCACCGGCAAGACCCTGGCCCCGTCCTCCTGGTGGCTGTCGACGACGGACCACCAGGCCGCGGCGGCCGCTCTGGGCGGCAGCTCGTCGTCCGGGCGGCAGTCCGAGCTGCCGGACGGAGACCAGACTGCCGCCCAGAACCTCGGCCCTGTGACCGCCGACCGGGTGCAGCTCCGGGAGCAG
>CBINDH010000433.1:0-2225 GCA_966249365.1 uncultured Xylanimonas sp.
GGGCGCCGTCGGCCTCGCGCGCCGCGATCTCGGACTCCAGCTCGGCGCGCGGCACGAGCACGAGCCGCCACGGCCGCTGGGTGCCGGGGTGGCCGTCCTCCGCCGGCCCGTAGCGCGTCCCGCCGGGTGCGACGCGGGGCCAGGTGTCCCACCAGGTCACCGGCCCGTCGGCGGCGCCCTCGGCGGCGACGGGCTCGCCGATGGCCGCCCAGTCGGCGGTGACGTCGGCGATCTCGACGCGCAGCATGAACTTCATGCGGTTCAGCCAGTCCGCGAGCTCGGGAGCGCGCTCCGTGATGAGCCACGTGGCGTCGCCGTCGTCGACGACGCCCGCGACGTGCTCGACGTGTCCCTGCGGCGAGAGCACGAGGAGCTCCGTCGACGTGCGCGGGGCGAGGGCCGTGAGGTCCTGCGACGTGATGGAGTGCAGCCAGCTCAGGCGGTCCGGACCCGTGACGGTCACGACGCCGAGGTGCGACTGGTCGACGACGGCGGCGCCGCGAGCGAGCGCACGCTGCTCGGCGACGGGGTCGCCGTAGTGCCAGGCGACGCCCTCGTCGGGGCCGGCGGCGGGCACCGCGCCGCGCCGGGCGAGGAGCGGGCTGGCCATCATGACTCCAGCCGGGTGAGCTGGCCGGACGAGTACGACTGGAGCGGCTGGCCGAACGCGACGAGGTCCTCGCTCCAGAAGAGCCGCCCGCCCACGAGGCCGAACATGCGGCGCGACCCGCTGACGTCGGGCGCGGTGGAGGTGCGGATGGTGCGCTGCGACGCGAGCTCGACCCGGCCGTTGCCGACCCAGCCGAGGAACGCCGTCAGGCGCCCGGAGGCGTCGGCGAGCAGCACCTCGATGGTGTGCTGCTCCGCGGTGAGACCGTCGAGCGTGTCCGTCGACGCGCGCCAGTAGCCCGTCTCCGTCGTCCAGACGGTGGCGTTCTCGACCTCGTCGTCGGTCGGCGGCGCGAAGTCGGCGTCGGGCGCGCCGAGGTCGATGCGCTCGGGCACGTCGCCGTCGAGCACGCGCAGCGTCGACTCGTAGCGCAGGTAGGGCCCGCCGTCGTGGTCGAAGACGACGTCGGCGGCGACACGCTTGCGTTCGATGCCGGGGTAGGCGAGCACACCCGCGCCGCGCCACCGCCCGACGAGCCAGGCGAGGGGGTAGAGCTCCGGCGCCAGGTTCGCGTCGAACGCGAAGGGCATCAGCGCTGCCCGGCGAAGAGCTTGTAGACGACGTATCCGGCGAACCACGCGATGGCGGCCGCCGTGATGACCATCAGAGTGATGAAGAAGGCTTCGAGACCCGCGTACATGGGGCGATCCTAGCCTCGCCGCTCACGCGGAACGCAGCCGACGCCCCAGGAGGTACAGCTCACACCCGAGGCACAGCCCGATGACGGCGTTGAGCGCGGCTGCGACGAACGCCAGCGCGGCCGCGACGGGCACGGCCGCCTCGACGCCTGCGAGGCCCAGCACGACCCCGACGCCCGTCACGACGAGCCCGACGAGCTGCGCGAACCGCGGCGGACGGGGGTCCTCGAGCTCGGCCGGCGCGCCCAGGCGGGGCCGCACGAACGTCCGGAACACCCAGCCCTGCCAGGTGCCCTGCGCGCCGAGCGCGGCGCCGACGGCGAAGCTCACGGCGAGGACGACGAGCAGGACGAGCGCGGCGGTCCAGGTGGACTGGCTCACGCCGAGCAGGACGACGACGGCGAGCAGCACGGCGGTGATCCCGGCGGCGACGCGGGGGCCGCGCGGGTCGATGCCGGCGGGCGCGGCCTTGCCGGTGGCGGGGGTGGTCATACGAGGGCTCCGGTCAGCGGCAGAGGGCCAGGGCCTGCCTGGCCTGGGCGGGGGTCATGGCGCCGCTCGCGCGGGCCACCTCGACCCCGTCGGGGTCGAGCAGGAGCACCGTCGGCGTCGTCAGCACGCGGAGCTGCTTGACGAGGTCGAGGTTCTCGTCGACGTCGAGCTCGTGGTGCGCGACGCCGTCCTCGGCCGCGGCGAGCGAGCCGAGCACGCGCGCGGTCGCGCGGCACGGGCTGCAGACCTCGGCGGAGAGCTGGAGGAAGGTGGCGCGCTCACCGAGCGCGACGCCGCGGCTCGCCCAGAGCGCGGCGGCGGTCTCGACGCCGTCGGGGGCCGGCGGCGAGCCGCGCACGCGACCCTGACGGGCGCGCCAGAGCACGCCGAACAGGGCGGGCATCGCGAGCAGGGCCACGAGTGCG
>CBINDH010000434.1:0-2223 GCA_966249365.1 uncultured Xylanimonas sp.
AGGTCCGCCATGCGGGCGGCGAGCTCGTCGCGCACGTCGGTCACGACGTCGTCGTACGCCTCGAGGGAGTCCATGACGTCGGACGGGCCGCGCCAGTGCATGCACACGTACGCGGCGCCCGTCTCGGCGACCGCGCGCCCCATCGCGGGGTCCGCGAGGCCGCCCGAGACGTCGTTGACGATCCGGGCCCCCGCGGCGACGGCCCGCTCGGCCACGCGGGCACGCGTGGTGTCCACGGACACGACGGCACCGGCCGCGGCCAGCCGCTCGATCACGGGGATGACGCGCGCGAGCTCCTGCTCCTCGGGGACGCGCGCGGCGCCGGGGCGCGTGGACTCGCCGCCCACGTCGACGATGTCGGCGCCCTCGCCCAGCAGCTCCAGCCCGTGCGCGACACCGGCGTCGGGTGAGAACCACTCGCCGCCGTCGGAGAACGAGTCCGGGGTCACGTTGACGACGCCCATGACCAGGCACCGGCCGACGCCCGAGAGCTCGGGCAGGCCCGCGACGGGGACGTCGCGCGACCACGCACGGGTCACCGCCAGGCCTACTTCCCGATCACGAGGCTCATGGCCTCGGCACGCGTCGCAGGGTCGCGCATCTGGCCGCGCACGGCGCTCGTGACGGTGCGCGAGCCGGGCTTGCGCACACCGCGCATCGACATGCACAGGTGCTCGCACTCGATGACGACGAGCACGCCGCGTGGCCGCATGATCCGCACGAGCGCGTCGGCGATCTGGGAGGTGAGGCGCTCCTGGACCTGGGGGCGGCGGGCGTAGACGTCGACGAGCCGTGCCAGCTTGGACAGGCCGGTGATGACGCCGTCGGCCGACGGGATGTACCCGACGTGCGCGACGCCGTGGAACGGCACCAGGTGGTGCTCGCAGGTGGAGTACACCTCGATGTCCTTGACCAGCACCATCTCCTCGTGACCGAGGTCGAACGTGGTGGTCAGGACGTCCTCGGGCTCCTGGCGCAGCCCGGCGAAGATCTCCTGGTAGGCGCGGGCCACCCGCGCGGGCGTCTCGCGCAGGCCCTCGCGCTCCGGGTCCTCGCCGACGGCGAGGAGCAGCTCGCGCACCGCGGCCTCCGCGCGGGCGAGGTCGACCGGCGGGACGTCGGCCGCAGGGCGGGAGACGCCGTCGACGCTCACCCGCTCCGTGGTCATTCGGCGCCCTCGCCGCTGTGCGGCACGGGCATCTCGGTCACGGCCTCGTCCTGCGGGACGACCGGCGTCTCCGAGTGCCCGTTCGTCTCGGCCGGCGTCATGACCGGGCCGCGCGTGTGCACCGTGCGCTGCTCGGAGGACAGCCAGACGTCGCGCGCGTCGCGCTTGACGACGGGGGCGAACACCTCGGCCAGCTCGTGCTGGTTGAGGGTCTCCTTCTCCAGCAGGCGCAGCACCAGGTCGTCGAGCACGTCGCGGTACTGGGTCAGCACCTCCCACGCCTCGTCGTGCGCGGCCTCGATGAGCTTGCGCACCTCGTGGTCGACGGTGCCGGCGACCGCCTCGGAGTAGTCGCGCTGGTGGCCGTAGTCGCGGCCGAGGAACGGCTCGCCCGAACCGGTGCCGAGCTTGATGGCCCCGACCCGCTCGCTCATGCCGTACTCGGTGACCATCTTCTTGGCGATGGCGGTCGCCTTCTCGATGTCGTTGCTCGCCCCGGTCGTCGGGTCGTGGAACACGATCTCCTCGGCCACGCGGCCGCCCATCGCGTACGCGAGCTGGTCGAGCAGCTCGTTGCGCGTCGTGGAGTACTTGTCCTCGAGCGGCATGACCATCGTGTAGCCGAGCGCGCGGCCGCGCGGGAGGATCGTCACCTTGGTGACGGGGTCGGTGTAGCGCATCGCCGCCGCCACCAGGGCGTGGCCGCCCTCGTGGTACGCGGTGATCTTCTGCTCCTTGACGTTCATGACGCGGGTGCGCTTCTGCGGGCCCGCGACGACGCGGTCGATCGCCTCGTCGAGCGCGCGGTCGTCGATGAGCTGGGCGCCCGAGCGGGCGGTGAGCAGCGCGGCCTCGTTGAGCACGTTCGCCAGGTCCGCGCCGGTGAAGCCCGGGGTGCGGCGCGCGACGGCGGCCAGGTCGACCGACGGCACCATCGGCTTGCCCTTGGCGTGCACCTGCAGGATCGCCTCGCGGCCCTTGAGGTCGGGCGCCTCGACGGCGATCTGCCGGTCGAAGCGGCCCGGGCGCAGCAGGGCGGGGTCGAGGATGTCGGG
>CBINDH010000435.1:0-2206 GCA_966249365.1 uncultured Xylanimonas sp.
CAGGACCTCGGCGCCCGCGTGGTGATCGTGTCCCTGGGCGCCGAGGGGCTCGCCGTCGTCCCGCCCCGCGGTGCGGTGGTCCGCGCGCGGCTCCGCGCCCCGCTGCAGGGCAACCCGACCGGGGCCGGCGACGCCGCCGTCGCCGGCGCCACGTCCCTGCTGCGCGACCCCGGCGAGCAGCGCGCGCAGCACGCCGGCGACGCCGCGGCGACGACCGCCGTCGCGCGGCGAGCCGCCGCGTGGTCCGCGGCGGCGGTGCTCATGCCGCGAGCAGGCGAGATCCACCCTGACCACGAGCGGCTCGAGCGGGAGCTCGAGGTCGCCACGATCGAACGGACGGACTGAACGCATGCCCCTCGTACCGACGGCAGAACTCATGGCGGAGGCCTCGGAACGCGGCTGCGGCGTGGGCGCCTTCAACGTGCTCCACCTGGAGACCGCCGAGGCGCTCGTCGCCGCCGCCGAGGAGGCGGGGCACGGCCTCATCCTGCAGATCTCGCAGAACCTGGTCCGGTTCCACGGCGCGCTGCAGCCCATCGCCCTCGCCTCGCTGGCCGTGGCGTCCGCCTCCAGCGCGCGGGTCGCCGTCCACCTGGACCACGCGGAGGACGAGGACCTCGTCGACGAGGCGATCGCGCTGGGCTTCGGTTCGGTGATGTTCGACGGCGCGACGCTGCCCTACGAGCAGAACGTCGCCGCGACCCGGCGCGTGGTCGACAAGGCCCACGCCGCGGGCGTCTACGTCGAGGCGGAGCTCGGGGAGATCGGCGGCAAGGACGGTGCGCACGCCCCGGGCGTCCGCACCGACCCGATCGAGGCGAAGCAGTTCGTGGCCGAGACCGGTGTCGACGCGCTCGCCGTCGCCGTCGGCTCCTCGCACGCCATGGCGACCCGCACCGCCTCCCTCGACCTCGAGCTCGTCGCCGCCATCAGGTCCGCCGTCGACGTGCCGCTGGTGCTGCACGGCTCGTCGGGCGTCCCGGACGACCTGATGACCGCGTCCATCCGTGCGGGCATCCGCAAGGTCAACGTGTCGACGCACCTCAACAAGGCCTTCACCGGCGGTGTGCGGGCCCACCTCGACGGCGACGACACGGTCGTCGACTCTCGCAAGTATCTGGGCGCCGGACGTGCTGCAATGCAGCACGAGGCAACGCGCCTGCTGCGGCTCTTCGCCGCGTGACGAAAGGGAGTCCGATGGATCGTGACGAGCGACTGTCCCAGATCGCCGAGATCGTGACGGCGAAGGGTTCGATGAGCGTCGAGGAGGTCATGGAGCAGCTGGGCGTCTCGGCGGCGACCGCGCGCCGCGACCTCGACGCGCTCGCCGCGCAACAGCTCGTCACGCGAACCCGGGGCGGCGCCGTCGCGAACTCGATCTCAGGTGACCTGCCCCTGCGGTACAAGGCGGCCATCGCGTCGGAGGCCAAGCACGCGATCGCCAAGGCGGCCGTCGCGCTCGTCGCGCCGGGGGACATCGTCGCGTTCAACGGCGGCACGACCACGACGCTGATCGCCCAGGAGCTCGGCATCCGCTCGTCCGCCGAGGAGGTCTTCGAGGTCTCCGGCCTGACCGTCGTGACCAACGCCGTGAACATCGCCAACGACCTGATCGTCCGGCCCCGCATCCGGGTGATGCTCACCGGGGGCGTCGCGCGCCTGCGGTCCTACGAGCTCATCGGGCCGATCGCCATGGCGTCGCTGCCGCGGATCCGTATCAGCAAGCTCTTCCTCGGTGTCAGCGCGGTCGACACCGAGCACGGCTTGTACGCCAACCACGACGGCGAGGCCGAGGTCAACGAAGCGCTGCGGACGATGGCGAACGAGACGTACGTCGTCGCCGACAGCTCCAAGCTCGGCACCTCCGACTTCGCCCGGATCTGCGGTTTCGACGACGTCACCGCGCTCATCACCGACGCCGACGCCGACCCGGAGACCGTCGACACCCTGCGCGCTCGGGGCGTCGACGTCCGCATCGCCTAGCGCAGCCCACCGCACCACCCACGCAACGCACCACATCACCCCACTGGAGGACACCCGTGTCTGCAGGACGCGTCACCCTGCCCATCGAAGAGGGAATCGACGACCTCATCCCCGCCGTCATGCAGCGCCTCGGCGCCGATGCGGTGCGCAACTCGGACGGCACCTGGCTGCCCGAGATCGTCGGCGACCTCGGCGCCACGGTGTACTCCACGTACTTCGTCGG
>CBINDH010000436.1:0-2205 GCA_966249365.1 uncultured Xylanimonas sp.
CCCGCCAACACATGCACGTCCTCGGCCAGACCGGCACCGGCAAGTCGACCTTCCTGGCCGGTCAGATTCTCGCCGACGCCCACGCCGGACGCGGCACGGTCGTCATCGACCCGAAGGGAGACCTGATCGCCGACCTGCTGGAGCGGTTGCCCGAACGGGCCGTCGGCAAAAGGGTGGTGTTCGACCCTGACCAGCCCGGACGGCCTCCGTGCATCAACGTTCTCGCCGGGCATGATCGAGACTTCGCGGCCGAGGCCATCGTGACCACCTTCCGGCGCTGCTTCGCCGCCCACTGGGGACCGCGCATGGACGATCTGCTCCGCTCGGCCTGCCTGACCTTGGCCAAGGTGTACGGGCCGCACGCCAGTCTCGCCGATGTTCCGACCCTGCTCACCGATCCGGCCTACCGCGCCCGGACCGTCGCCAAACTCGGTCACGACGCCCTCCTACAGGGATTCTGGAGCGACTACAACGAACTCTCACCCGGCGGACGCGCCGCTCTGATCGGTCCGATCATGAACAAGCTCCGGGCCGTCCTCATGCGTCCCTTCGTCCGTGACGCACTGTCTGGCTCAGCCTCCACCGTCGACCTGGGCAAGACCCTCGACAGCGGCGGTCTCATCCTCGCTCGCGCCGCCAAGGGCATGCTCGGCGAGGACGCGTCGCGCCTGCTCGGGTCGCTGCTCCTGGCGCACACCTGGCAGGCCATCACACCCCGCGCCCACCTGCCCGAACACGCTCGCCGCGACGCCGTCGCCTATATCGACGAGGCGCACAACTTCCTCAACCTGCCGGGCTCCGTCTCGGACATCCTCGCCGAGGCCCGCGCCTACCGGCTCTCGTTGGTGATCGCACACCAGCACTTGTCACAGCTTCCCCGCGACCTGCGCGACGCCGTGTCCGCCGATGCACGCAACAAGATGTACTTCGCGATCTCACCCGAAGACGCCCGCGCCCTGGTCGAACACACAAGGCCCACGGTCGCCCAGCACGACCTGTGCCACCTGGGCAAGTACCAGGCCGCCGCCCGCACCGTGCACAACGACGCACCGATGGCAGCGTTCACACTGCGGACACGTCCCTTGCCCCCGCCCATTCCGGGCCGTGCCGAGGCCATCAGGCAAGCCTCGCGGGAGGCGTACACACCCGCCGACAACGGCGGCATGGTGCCCACGGCCCGCCCACGGGCGCTCGTCGAACCGCCCCTTGATGCCTTCGACGCTCCCGACGACGCGAGCCTGAACGCGGCCGAGGCGAACTATGACGGGGAGGTCGAGGAGTGACCAAGCCGACAAGGCCCGCCCATCGGCTCCGCGAGCGCGAGCCTCACCCGCCCCGCGTGACGGCCGCACTGATCGCCGACCTGGCGCACCGGCTCACCACCCGGGACCGTGCTCTCCTCGGGCTGCTGTGGGAACACCGCGTCTTGACCAGCGACCAGATCACCGCCCTGTTCTTCCGCACGTCCGAACGCACCCACCAGCGGCTTCGCCAACTCCACGAGTTGCACACGCTGTCGTCGTTCCGGCCGTGGATCCCGAACGGGACGGCCGCCAAACACTGGGTTCTCGGTCCCGCAGGCGCCCACGTGCTGGCCGTAGAGCAGGGCGTCAGTCTGCGGGAACTGGGCTACCGGCATGAGACCGCCATGGGCATCGCGGTCTCACCACGGCTCGGCCACCAAGTCGGCGTCAACGACTTCTTCGTTCGCCTCCGCGCCTACGCGCGCAACCGAGACGACGGTACGCGCCTGGGCCAGTGGCTCCCGGAACGCCGATGCATCTCGCAATGGGGCGACCACGCCCGCCCGGACGCCTTCGGCCGATGGAGCGAGACCCGAAGGCAGGGCTCGCCGGCCGAGGTCGCCTTCTTCCTCGAACACGACACGGGCACCGAACGCCTCGCCCGCGTCGCCGCCAAACTCAATGGCTACACCGCACTCGCCCGCGAGACGGGATCGACCACACCCGTCCTGTTCTGGCTGCCCAGCGCCGCCCGCGAGGCGAACTTGCGCAGGCTCCTCGGCGTCCCGGGAGTCCCGGTCGCCACCGCCGTCCACACGCCCACCACCTCGCGCGAAGGTCCCGCCGGGGCCGTCTGGCTACCCGCCGGGATCACCGGTCCCCGTCAACGCCTGGCCACGCTGGCCGACGCATGGGAATTCACCGTGTGACCGCCACCGCCCGGCCCGTAGCGGCCCGGACG
>CBINDH010000437.1:0-2200 GCA_966249365.1 uncultured Xylanimonas sp.
GCGCTGTGAGCCACGGACAGTGGGGCGAAGGGTGGCGCGTGCTACGGTCAGACCACTAGTGGGTACACCGCCGTCCGCTCGTGGCACGGACGCGCCGCGCCCGGCCTGAGCAACGGAACTACGCTGACTCACGACCACACGCACAGCTGACAAGGAGCACCCGTGGCTAGCATCGAAGCCGTTGGCGCCCGCGAGATTCTCGACTCGCGCGGCAACCCCACCGTCGAGGTCGAGGTCGTCCTGGACGATGGCACGTTCGCCCGCGCCGGCGTCCCGTCCGGCGCGTCGACCGGTGCCTTCGAGGCGGTCGAGCTGCGTGACGGCGACAAGAGCCGTTACCTCGGCAAGGGCGTGGAGCAGGCTGTCAACCACGTCATCGACGACATCGCCCCCGAGCTCATCGGGTACGACGCTGACGAGCAGCGCCTCATCGACCAGACCCTGATCGACCTCGACGGCACCCCGAACAAGGGCAAGCTCGGCGCCAACGCCATCCTGGGCGTCTCGCTCGCCGTCGCCAAGGCCGCCGCGAAGTCGGCCGGCCTGGACCTGTTCCGCTACGTCGGCGGCCCGAACGCCCACGTGCTTCCGGTCCCGATGATGAACATCCTCAACGGCGGCTCGCACGCCGACTCGACCGTGGACTTCCAGGAGTTCATGATCGCCCCGATCGGTGCGGCCACCTTCAAGGAGGCCCTGCGCACGGGCGCCGAGGTCTACCACAACCTCAAGTCGGTGCTGAAGTCGAAGGGCTTCGCGACGGGTCTCGGCGACGAGGGCGGCTTCGCCCCCGACCTGCCCTCGAACCGTGCCGCGCTCGAGCTCATCGTCGAGGCGATCGAGAAGGCCGGCTTCAAGCCCGGCGCCGACGTCGCCATCGCCATGGACGTGGCCGCGACCGAGTTCTTCAAGGACGGCGCGTACCGCTTCAAGAACGGCGAGGTGCACTCGACCGAGGACATGATCGCCCTGTACGCCCAGATGGTCGAGGACTTCCCGATCGTCTCGATCGAGGACCCGCTGTCCGAGGACGAGTGGGACGCCTGGTCGTCCTTCGTCTCCCAGGTGGGCGACAAGGTCCAGGTCGTCGGCGACGACCTGTTCGTCACCAACCCGGAGCGCCTCGCCAAGGGCATCGAGCTCAAGGCCGCGAACTCGCTGCTGGTCAAGCTCAACCAGATCGGCACCCTGACCGAGACGCTCGACGCCGTCACGCTGGCCCAGCGCAACGGCTTCACCACGATGACCTCGCACCGCTCGGGCGAGACCGAGGACGTCACCATCGCCGACCTGTCGGTGGCCACCAACGCCGGCCAGATCAAGACCGGTGCCCCGGCCCGCGGCGAGCGCATCAACAAGTACAACCAGCTCCTCCGCATCGAGGAGGCCCTGGACGAGGCGGGCGTGTACGCCGGCCGCAGCGCCTTCCCGCGCTTCAAGGGCTGATCCAGCCCCAGCACGCGACGGCGGGCCGTCCCTCCTTCGAGGGGCGGCCCGCCGTTCGTCGTCCGGGGGTCAGCCGGTGACGCGCAGGAAGTGCGGGTTCGACTGCCAGACGTTGCTCGTGCGGACGGTCCAGCCGCCGGGCCGGGTCGCCTCGACCTGGCGGCCACCGCCGAGGTAGATGGACACGTGACCGGGCGACCAGATGATGTCGCCGGGCTGCGCCTCGGCCCGCGAGACGCGGACCGTGTTGCGCGCGTCGCGGATCCGCGTCGACTGGTGGGGCAGGCTCACGCCGAGCTGCCGGAACACGTGCACCACCAGCCCCGAGCAGTCCAGGCCCACGGCCGGGTTCGAGCTGCCGAAGACGTACGGCGTGCCCAGGTAGCGCAGCGCGAGGCTCGCGGCGTCCCCGAACCGGGCCGACGACGGAGCGGCGGTCGCGGCCACCGCCTCGGGGCGCGGCGCGGTACGTGATGCTGCTGGCGCGCGACGCGGCTCGGGCGCGGGCGGCGGCGGAGGCGGCGGGGGAGCGGGCGTGACGTCGACCGTGCCGATGACGGCACCGTTCTCGTCGACGCGCTCGGAGTCGATCCGAGCCTCGGCCACGACCTCGATCGAGACCGGAGCCGGGGCGGCGTCGTCGACGTCGTCGGCGGGCGCCTGGGGTCCCTTGGGGGTCGCGTCGACGAGGCCCGTCGCCTCGAGGAGGGACCCGAGCTCGGGCCCCAGAACGAGCTCGGACGTCGTCTCGGCG
>CBINDH010000438.1:0-2197 GCA_966249365.1 uncultured Xylanimonas sp.
GCGGCGCCCTTGCCGGCGGCGCTCACGGCGCCGGACCAGGTGCAGCCGCCTGAGCGTTCCTGGCAGTTCAGGCCGTAGTCGAGGGCACCGGTCGCGCCGCCGGACAGGCCGCCGATGGTGGCGCCTTCCAGGGCGTCGGTGGCCAGACTGGGGAGGATCCTGCCCAGAGCGGACTGGGCTAGTTTGCCGCCCAGGCTTCCGCCGAGCGCGCCGCCGATGGCGCCGCCTACGCCGCCGATCAGGATCGACTTGCCGAACGAGCCCGCGGAGCAGGCGCCCTTCTGGCCCTTCATGCACTTGGAGCCCTGGTCGATGGCGCCGCCGACCATGCCGGCGAGCATCCCGCAGCCCGCCGCGCCCGCCACGGCGCCCACGCCCGCGGTGGTGGCTCCGAGCACGGCCTCGCAGCCGACGAATGTCGCGGTCGCCAAGGCGATGGACGCTATGGCGGCGCCGTGGTGCTTGACGAAGGTGGCGGTGGTGTTCACCGCCTTCTGGAGTTTGCTGACGGAGTACTTCCCCAGGTTGTACGCCTTGTTGTAGGCGTCGATCGCGCGTTTCTTGGCTCGTGCCGCGGCTTTTCGTGCTCGTTCGGCGGCGCGTTTGGCCGCGGCTTTCGCACGCACGATCTGCTGGTGCAGCTCGCGTTTCAGGTCCCTGATCTCCTGGGCCAGGACCTGGAGCTGGTGTCCCAGGGACGCGACGGCGTCGCTGAGGGCGTGCGCGGCGTGGCTGACGGTCCAGGAGACCCCTTGCTGCACCTTGTGGGCGCCCCACTTGATGAAATGCCATACCGGCTGGACGACATAGCGGTTGACGGCGCTCGCCGCCTTGCAGACCAGGCCGAAACCGCTCCAGCAGTGACCGGTCGGGTCGGTGCCGAGCAGCGGGTTGTCGCCGACGTAGGCGAACGGGTTCGCCTGCGCCGGGTCGGGGATCGGGTTGAGGGCGACGGTGTCCTTGTTCTGGAACTGGCCGACGGCCGGGTTGTACCAGCGGGCGGCCATGTTGACCTTGCCGGTGGTGTCGTCGGTCCAGCCGGACTGGTAGCCGAGCCGCCCGGACATGGTGGTGCTGTCGGTGACGTTGCCGAGCGGGTCGTAGGTGGCCGAGCCGGCGAGGGCGGTACCGGTCGCGGTGAAGTCGCCGACGACGTCGTCGTGCTGGTCCAGGTAGGCCAGGACGCCGCTGCCGCCCGCGGGCGTGCCGATGCCGACCAGGGAGTCGTCCGGCGTCCAGGTGTAGGTGCTGGTGCCGTCGGACGCGAGAGTGTTGCCGGTGCCGGAGTAGGCGAAGGTGCGGTCGGGGCCTGCGGTCGAGTTGGCGGTGATGACGCGTCCGAGCGCGTCGGTGACGTAGGTCTGGGTGCCGGCGGTGGCGGCGACGGTGACCTGCTGCCCGTAGGCGTCGCTGGTGGCGGTGAGGGTCTGGGTGGGCGTGGTCTGCGCGGAGAGGGTTCCCCGCGCGGTGTAGGTGTAGGTGTTCGTGCCGTCGGAGGTGAGCTGGTCCCGGGCGTCGTAGGTGTAGACGTCGGCCCCGACCCGGGTGCGGTTGCCGGAGTCGTCGTACTCGTAGGGCGTGACGGTGGTTCCGTCGTCCCAGCTCGTGAGGCGGTTCGCCCAGTCGTAGGCGTAGGTGTTCTGAACTGTGCCGCCGAATCCGGTCGTGGTCTTGGACGTCTCGTTCCCGTTGTCGTCGTAGCCGTAGGCGATCGACGCGATGGTGGCGCCGTCCGGTGTCTTCAGGGCGTCGCCGGTGAGCCGGTGCAGGTGGTCGTAGGTGTAGGTGCGGGTGTTGCCGCCCGAGCCGTAGGCGATCGAGGTGAGCTGCGAGAGATCGTCGTAGCCGTAGGTGAGGGTCGTGCCGGTGGCCGGGTCCGCGAGCGTGGACAGCCGGTCGGCGACGTCGTAGGTGTAGGTGGTCGTCCCGGCGGCGTCGGTGCGGGACGTGGGCAGGCCGTCGTCGTTGTAGGCGAACGAGCTGGCGCCGGCGGAGCCGGACGCGGTGAGCAGCAGGCCGCGGTCGTTGTAGGTGAACGTCTCGCTGGTGGCGGGCGCGGTCCCCGCGGCCGAGGTCGCGGCGGTGAGCATGCGCCCGTCGTCGTCGTAGGTGAACGTCCGGTCGGGTGTGGGAGCGTCGGCTCCGCTTCCCGATTGGCTGGTGACCCTTCCGAGGTCGTCGTAGCCGGTGGTGACGG
>CBINDH010000439.1:0-2195 GCA_966249365.1 uncultured Xylanimonas sp.
GACGACGACGGCGGCGCGCTGACGGTCACGGTCGACCAGCCGCGGCTGTGGAGCGCCGAGGACCCGCACCTGTACGACCTGCGCATCGAGGTGCTGGGCGACGACGGCGACGTCGTCGAGGTGGTGCCGCAGCGCGTCGGCGTCCGGCGCGTCGGCATCGAGGGCGGGGTGCTGCGCGTCAACGGGCGGCGCGTCGTGTTCTACGGCGTCAACCGCCACGAGTTCGGGCTGCAGGGCCGGGTCATGACCCGCGAGCAGACCGAGGCCGACCTGCAGCTCATGAAGCGCGCCAACATCAACGCGGTCCGCACGAGCCACTACCCGAACAACTCGTTCTTCTACGAGCTGTGCGACGAGTACGGGCTCTACGTCATCGACGAGATGAACGTCGAGTCGCACGGCCTGTGGGACGAGGTCGTCCAGGGGCGGCGCGAGATCGCCGACGCCGTCCCTGGCGACCGGCCCGAGTGGCGGGACTCGATGCTCGCGCGCGCCGAGGCGATGCTCGAGCGCGACAAGAACCACCCGTCGATCGTCATGTGGTCGTGCGGCAACGAGTCGTTCGGGGGCACCAACCTCCGCGACGTCGCCGACTGGTTCCGCGCGCACGACACCCGCCCCGTGCACTACGAGGGCGTGCACTGGGACCCGCGGTACCCGGAGACGACCGACGTCGTCTCGCGCATGTACCCGCCGGCCGAGGAGATCGAGAAGTACCTCGCCGAGCACCGCGACAAGCCGTACGTGCTGTGCGAGTACGCGCACGCCATGGGCAACTCGTTCGGCGCGGTCGACAAGTACGTCGACCTCGCCGAGCGCGAGGAGCTGTTCCAGGGCGGGTTCATCTGGGACTTCGCCGACCAGGCGGTCGCGCTGCGCGACCGGTACGGCAACCCGTTCCTCGGCTACGGCGGCGACGCGGGCGAGACCCCGCACGACGGCGAGTTCTGCGGCAACGGCATCGTGTTCGCCGACCGGACGCCGACGCCCAAGCTCGCCGAGGTCCGGCACCTGTACCAGCCGCTGCGGGTCGAGGTCGACGGCGACGGTGTCCGCGTGACCAACCGGCACCTGTTCACCGACGCCGCCGAGTACGCGGCCGAGGTCGTCGTGCGGCGCGAGGGCGTGGACGTGGCCTCGGCTCCGCTGACCCTCGATCTCGCGCCGGGGGAGTCGGCGACCGTCGCTCTCGGTGTGGACGTGCCGCAGGCGGCAGGGGAGTACACGGTCGACGTGACGTTCGCGCTGCGCCGCCCGACGGCGTGGGCTCCGGCCGGGTACGTGGTCGCCTCGGGCCAGGGCGTCGTCGTGCGCCCTTCCGCGCCTCTGCTGGTTGAGCCTGTCGAAACCACCGCGCGCCCGCCGCGCCTGGTCCGCGGCATCCACAACGCCGGGGTCCACGGGGACCACTTCTCGATGCTGTTCTCGGGCATCCACGGCGGCCCGCTCTCGTACCGCTTCGGCAGGACGCGCGACGGCGGCCGCGAGCTGCTCGCCTCGATCCCCAAGCCCGCGTTCTGGCACGCGCCGACGTCGAACGAGCGCGGCTGGGGCATGCCGTTCGAGGACGGCGGCTGGCTGCTCGCCTCGCGCTACGCGCGCCCGGCGGGCATCCCGTCGATCGCCGAGCACCCCGACTCGGTCGAGGTGACGTTCACGTACGACCTGCCGACCTCCCCGGCGTCGTCGTGCGACGTCGCCTACCGCGTGTTCGGCGACGGCCGGGTCGACGTGACCCAGACGCTGCGCCCCGGCGACGGGCTGACCGACCCGCCCGAGGTCGGGCTGATGATCGAGACGTCGGGAGACCTGACGAACCTGCGCTGGTACGGCGAAGGACCGCACGAGTCGCACGTCGACCGGCGGGCCGGCGCACGGCTCGGGGTGTGGTCGACCGACGTCCGAGAGGAGCTGACGCCGTACCTGCGGCCGCAGGAGGCCGGCTCGCACACGGGCGTGCGCTGGGCCGAGGTGACGGACGAGGCCGGGCGAGGGCTGCGGCTGACGGCGTCGGGCGACCCGTCGCCCCTCGGCCTGACCGGGATGGAGCTCTCGGCCCTGCCGTGGACCCCGTTCGAGATCGAGAACGCCCGGCACCACACCGAGCTGCCGCCGATCCACCGCACCGTGCTGCGGCCCGCGCTCATGCGGCGCGGCGTCGGCGGGGACGACTCGTGGGGCGCGCGGACGCACCC
>CBINDH010000440.1:0-2190 GCA_966249365.1 uncultured Xylanimonas sp.
GGCCGCGGGCAGGACGATGTCGGACAGCAGGGTCGTCGACGTCATGCGGAAGTCCATGGTGACGAGCAGGTCGAGCTTGCCCCGGGGGGCCTCGTCGTGCCACGTGATGGACTGCGGGCGCCGCTCGGGGCTCGACTCCTCGGCGAGCACGGCCGCGTCGGTGCCGAGCAGGTGCTTGAGGAAGTACTCGTTGCCCTTGCCGGACGAGCCGAGGATGTTGGCCCGCCACACGCTGAGCACGCGCGGGAAGTTCGCCGGGTCGTCCGGGTCCTGCGCGGCGAACTTGAGGTCGCCGCTCCTCAGCTGGTCGACGACGTACTGCGCCGGCTCGACCCCGGCCGCGCGGGCCTCGTCGACGATGTCGAGCGGGTTGCGGTCGAACGTCGGGTAGGACGGCATCCAGCCGCGCTGCGCGGACTCGACGAGGGTGTCCGCCGTCGTCCGGCCCTCGAAGAGGCCCTTGCCGAGCGGCGAGGCGAGCGTCGAGGCGGGCAGGCCGTCGTACCGCCACTGGTCGGTGGCGAGGTACCAGTAGGCCGTGCCGATCATCTGGCGCGGCGGGCGGACCCAGTCGAGGCCGCCCGCGTACTGCGCCCAGCCGGTCTGGGGGCGGCACTTCTCCTGGCCGACGTAGTGGGCCCAGCCGCCGCCGTTGACGCCCTGGCAGCCGGTCATCGTCGTCAGGGCGAGGAACGTGCGGTAGATCGTGTCGGAGTGGAACCAGTGGTTGGTGCCGGCGCCGAGGATGATCATCGACCGCCCGCCGGACTCCTCCGCGTTGCGCGCGAACTCGCGCCCGATCTGCGCGGCCGCCGCGGCGGGCACGCCGGTGAGCTGCTCCTGCCACGCGGGCGTGCCGGGGGCGTCGGCGTCGTCGTACCCGGTGGGCCAGTCGCCGGGCAGGCCCTCGCGCTCGACGCCGTACTGCGCGAGCAGCAGGTCGAACACGGTGGTCACGAGGTGGCCGGCGACCTCGCGGGTGGGCACGCCGCGCGTCATGGTGTCCGCGCCGCCCACGTGCGCCTGCTCCTCGGAGCCGGTCGGGACGACGTCGAAGCGGGGCAGGCCGACCGCGACGCCGGGGGCGCCACCGGGGACGTCGGCGACCGACAGGGCCGGGACGACGTCGCCCAGGTCGAGGTTCCAGCTCCCGGCGTCGGCCTCGCCGTACCGGTGCCCGAGCGTGCCGTTCGGGACGACGGGGGTGCCGTCGGCGTCGAGCAGGACGGTCTTGAAGTGCGCGTTGGGGACGTCGGCCTGCTCGGGCAGGTCGGCCGCGGTGAGGAACTTGCCCGGCGTGTACGTGCCGTCCGCGGCCTGCTCGAGCTTGACGAGGAACGGGGCGTCGGCGTACCGGCGCATGTAGTCGACGAACCGGTCGACGCGGCGGTTCAGGTAGAACTCGCGCAGGATCACGTGGCCCATCGCGATGGCGAGCGCGCCGTCGGTGCCGGGGTGCGGCGCCAGCCACGTGTCGGCGAACTTCGTGGCGTCCGAGTAGTCGGGCGAGACGACGACGACCTTGGTGCCCTTGTAGCGCGCCTCGGCCATGAAGTGCGCGTCGGGGGTGCGGGTCACCGGGATGTTGGATCCCCACAGCACGAGGTAGGAGGAGTTCCACCAGTCGGCGGACTCGGGCACGTCCGTCTGGTCGCCGAACACCTGCGGGCTGGCCACGGGCAGGTCGGCGTACCAGTCGTAGAAGGACAGCATGGTGCCGCCCATCATCTGCACGAACCGGGCGCCGACGCCGTGGGACACCATCGACATCGCGGGGATGGGGGAGAAGCCCGCCACGCGGTCGGGGCCGTACTCCTTGACGGTGTGCACGTGCGCGGCCGCGACGATCTCGGTGGCCTCGTCCCACGTGGCGCGGACCAGGCCGCCCTTGCCGCGGGCCTGGTGGTAGCGCCGGCGGGTCTCCGGGTCGCTGGTGACCTCGGCCCACGCCGCGACGGGGTCGCCGCCGACGCGCGCCTTCGCGGCCCGGTACGCCTCGAGCAGCACGCCGCGCACGTAGGGGTAGCGCACGCGGGTGGGGGAGTAGGTGTACCAGGAGAACGCGGCGCCGCGGGGGCAGCCGCGCGGCTCGTACTCGGGCGAGTCGGGACCGACCGACGGGTAGTCCGTCTGCTGGGTCTCCCACGTGATGATGCCGTCCTTGACGTACACCTTCCACGAGCACGAGCC
>CBINDH010000441.1:0-2189 GCA_966249365.1 uncultured Xylanimonas sp.
GAACGTCACGACGACGACGTCGTCGATCGCCCCGCTGTCGCTGCGCGGGTAGATGTTGACCGGACCGGTCAGCGGCACGTTCCAGTACACCCGCGTGGTGTGGTAGGCGACCAGCAGGCCGAGCACGAGCAGCGCGACGGGGACGGCGCGGCGCCAGGCACGGTCGTGCACCGCGATCGCGAGCACCGCGACGGCCGCGGCCTACCAGCCCCATGCGATCGTCGCGGTGAGCGGCCACAGCAGGTACGGGACCACCAGGAGGACGGTCGCGAGGCGGGGGTTGTGACGGGACAGGAGGACGGCGGCGGTCGCGACGAGGCTGCCGATCGTGACGAGTGCGGGCGCGAAGCTCTGGCCGTCGAACCAGGGGCCGTGGACCGCCGACCACGGCCAGAGCGGCTCGCCGAAACCCAGCGAGAACGACGCCATCGGCGGTGTCGCCAGCAGCATCAGGCCGACGACGCCGGCGAGCAGTGCGGGCGCGGTCCAGGAACCGCGGGTGGCGGGCGTCGTCGGCACGCGCGCAGTATGCCCGGTTGTGGGGGAAGGGGCGGGAACCGAAGTCACGGCACGACCGTGCCGGTCCAGGGCTGCGCGGAACATCCCCCGCACGCGGGGAACGTGCCTCCCCCGCGCGGGGGAGAGGGGCCTTCGCGGGCCGCCCGGGCGGGTGCGGTGTTGACTGTCGAGCATGGACAAGGTCGCGTCGCTCGACGAGCTGGCTGCCCTCGCTGTGGCTCGCGCGCCGCTGTACGTGCGCTTCAGCGCCGGACCGGACGCCGACGCCTCCGAGGAGAGCCGCGACCACGAGTCGGGCTGCGTCCTGCCCGGGCTGTCGGTGAACCCGCTCAACCCTGAGCCCTGGTTCGACCGTCCGCCCCTGCACTGGGTGGCCCGCCAGCTCGTCCAGTACGCGCACCTCGAGGAGGCGGGACGGTACGCGTGGGTGCTGACGGGTCGCGAGGTCGGCCGGGGGCCGGACTGCGAGCCGCTGCTCGCGGACGTCGACCCGGTGGCACGGGTGCCGTCCGACGTCGTCCGCGAGGCGCGCGAGCTCTACGAGCGCGTGTTCGACGCCGGGGACGACGGCACCTGAGCGCCGTCGGGGTGACGCGGTGACGCGGTGGTGCCCCGGCAGGGATTCGAACCCTGGACCTACGGATTAAAAGTCCGCAGCTCTAACCGCTGAGCTACCGAGGCACCCCTGAGGTTACGGCACCGGGGCGCCGACCTCGACGTGCTCGGTCACCACCGGGTCGAGGGTGGAGAAGGAGGCCAGTCCGGCGAAGGCGACGGCGAAGACCACCAGCGCGGCCGCCGAGATCCAGAGCGCCGCCCACTGGCGTCCGCGGTCGCCGTCGTGGGACCTCAGGCGGGTGATCGCCCAGATGAGCGACGCGAGCGCCAGGGGTGGGAGCCAGAACAGGACGAGGCCGACGATCGAGAGGGCGAGCAGGCCGCCGTCCTCCCGCCGAGGGGGTGCCGTCATCGCCGGGAGTGCCGCGATCGCCGCGGGCGATGCGGGCGTCGTCGCGGCGGCGATCTCGTCCACCGGCCCGAGCTCGGCCAGCACGCGCGCGACGGCGTCGTCGTCGGAGGCCTCCTGGAGGCGCAGCGACTCGGTGAGGTGCTCGCGGACCGCGGCGAGCGTCTCGGCGCGCTCGCGCGGTTCGGCGCTCGCGAGCGCCCGGTCGAGGTCCGCGAGGTAGGACTGGGCCAGCGGCGGCAGGGTCTCGGTCATCTCGGCTCCAGGGTGTGGTGGACGTCGTCGGCGAAGCGCGACCACGCGCTCCGGAAGACCTCGAGGGCGTGCTCGCCCTGCGGGGTGAGCTCGTAGTAGCGGCGCGGCGGGCCCACGGGCGACGGGCCGAGCGAGGTCGTGACCCAGCCCTGCTGACGCAGGCGCGACAGCAGCGGGTAGAGCGTGCCCTCGCTGGTCAGCAGCACCTTGCCGGCGCCGAGACGTTCGGCGAGCTCGAGCCCGTACGCGCGCCCGGACCGCAGGCACGCGAGCACGCAGTACTCGACGACACCCTTGCGGAGCTGCGTGAGGACGGCGTCCGGCGTCGGTTCCATGCGGTACAAGATAGCGGTGCCTTGCACTGCACGCTAGTGACCCACGCCGGAGTTTCCGGTTCGATCTCCGCATGGCCGACGCCCAGGACGAGCGGTTCGAACGCCGGACGGCA
>CBINDH010000442.1:0-2182 GCA_966249365.1 uncultured Xylanimonas sp.
ACGAACCGGCTGCCGGCGTGCGCGTCGCCCCTCGGTCGGGTCCTGGTCGCCCGCCCGTCATACCCAGGTCGTACGCGGGCCGTCAGGCGCCGGGACGCACCACGCCCGTCTCGTAGGCCAGCACGACGGCCTGGACGCGGTCGCGCGCGTCGAGCTTGGCCAGGATGCGGCCCACGTGCGTCTTGACGGTCGCCTCGGCCACGAAGAGGTCCGCGGCGATCTCGGTGTTGGAGCGGCCCCGGGCCATGAGCTCGAGGACCTCGCGCTCCCGATCCGTGAGCGTCGCCAGCGCGGCGTGGGCGGGGGAGGGCGGCGAGTCCGGCGCGGGCGTCGGCAGGGCCGTCACCAGGTGCTCCAGCAGGCGCCGGGTCGACGACGGCGCGATGACCGCGTCGCCCGCGTGCACCGTGCGGATCGCCGCGAGCATCTCCTCGGGCGGCGCGTCCTTGAGCATGAACCCCGACGCTCCGCTCCGGATCGCCTCGAGCACGTACTCGTCGATGTCGAACGTGGTCAGCACGACGATGCGGGGCGCGTCGGCCTCCTGCGTGAGCGCCGCCGTCGCCGTCAGCCCGTCCATGCGCGGCATGCGCACGTCCATGAGGACGACGTCGGCGCGCTCGCGCCCCAGCACCCGCAGCGCCTCGACGCCGTCGCCCGCCTCGGCGACCACCGTCATGTCGGGCTGCGAGTCGATGACCATCCGGAAACCGGCGCGCACCATCTGCTGGTCGTCGACGAGCGCCACACGGATCGGGTCGGTCATGCGTCGCCTCGCTTCGTCTCCTGGGTCAGTGCCCCGTTCATGCCAGCTCCTTCGTCCCGGCGGGCAGCGGCATCGTGAACCGCACCCGCCAGCCGCCACCGGGTCGCGGCCCTGCCGTGACCTGCCCGCCGAACATCGCCGCCCGCTCCCGCATCCCGAGCAGACCGTAGCCCGCGGAGCCGGCCTCCGCGTCGTCGGCTGCCGCCGCGCCGCGCCCGTCGTCGGACACCTCGAGCTCGACGGACGTGGCCCCCCAGCGCACGACGACGGTGACCTGGACCCCCGGCCCGCCGTGCTTGCGGACGTTCGTCAGGGCCTCCTGGCAGATGCGGTGCAGCGTCAGCCCGGCGCCGGGCGGGAGACGCCGTGGCTCGCCCACACGCACGAACGACACCGACATGCCCGCGCCGCGCGCCTGGTCGAGCAGCGAGCCGAGGTCGGCGTCGTCGAGCGCGGCCGCCAGAGGAGCCGCCTCGACGGGTGCCGGTGCGTCCGGCCGGGCGCTCGACGTGGCCGGCGACATCCCCGGCTGCGGCGCCCGCGGTGCGCGCCCCGTGCTGGTGTCTCCGGCGCCCGCCGGACCCGCCCCGCCGTCGTCGGACCGCAGCACGCCGAGCAGCCGCCGCATGTCGGCGAGCGCCGCCCGTCCTGTCTCGGCGATGACCTCGAGCGCCCGCGAGGCGGCCGCCGGGTCCGCGGCCGCGGCGTACCGCCCGCCGTCGGCCTGTGCGACGACGACGGACAGCGAGTGGGCGACGATGTCGTGCATCTCGCGCGCGATGCGGGCCCGCTCGGCGGCCGTGGCGATGGTGGCCTGCTGGTCGCGCTCGATCTCGAGGCGTGCCGCGCGGTCGCGCAGGGCGTCGACCATGTCGCGACGCGACCGGCGCACGCGCGCGAGCGCCCACACCGCCAGGGCGAGGATGCCGGCCATGATGGTGATCCCGGCCGCGCCGTCGATCCCGCCGCCGCCCCCGACGATGACGGTGCTCAGCCCGAGCAGGCCGGCGCCGAAGAGCGCGACCGCGAGCGCTGCGCGGTAGGCCCACGCCGGCCCGTACACGGTCACCGACCACAGCGCGACGAGGATCGCGAAGTCGCCCGGGATGATCAGCGGGATGCCGCCGACGACGACGTGGGCGACGGCGACGAGCGCGACGGCCGCCGTCGACTCGACGGGCCGCACACGACGCCACGCGAGGGGAACGACGAGGGCGAGCGCCCACACGATGATCAGTGCGTTGCCCGGGTCGAGGAACGCCCGCCGAGGGCTCGCGACCCCTGAGGACAGCAGCACCGCGGGCATGCCGAGCACCACCGTCCACACCGCGTCGATGCCGAAGCGGTGCTCCTCCGCCCACGCCGTGAGGCGCTCGTACCAGCTCATACCCGCCCTCGCGCCGCCGCACGCGCACC
>CBINDH010000443.1:0-2173 GCA_966249365.1 uncultured Xylanimonas sp.
GGCGGTCTGTCGTTCGTCGGCGTCGTCGTCGCCGCGGTGTTCTGGCTTCCCCCCGTGGCCGGCCTCGCCGGGCGCCTCGTCGGGCTGTCCGGCCCGACGGCGCGGCTCGCGGCGGCGAACACCGTCCGCAACCCGCGCCGCACCGCCGCCACGGCGTCGGCCCTGCTCATCGGTGTCACGCTCGTGACGACGATGGCGACCGGCGCGGCCTCGGCCCGCGCGACGATGACGACCGAGCTCGACTCGCGGTTCCCCGTCGACGTCGTCGTCACGACCGAGGGGATGTCCGTCGGTGCCGACGGGTCGGACAACCCCGTCCCCGCCTCGGTGACCGCGGCCGCCGAGAGCACCGAGGGCGTGCGCGACGTCGTCGGGCTCCCGAGCGCGATGATCCAGATCGTCTCGGCCACCGCGGACACCGAGACCACGGAGACGTTCCGCGCGGTCGACCCCGCGACGGCCGACGGCGTGCTCCACGGCTCCGACGCGCTCGACGCGCTCGAGCCCGGCACGGTCCTCGTCTTCGACGCGTGGGCGGCGCGCAACGACATCGCCGAGGGCGACACGGTCCGCGTCGTCGGTCCGTCCGGGGCGCTCAACCTCACCGTGGCGCTCAGCCCGCTGCAGGTCAGCCCGCTCGTCGTGCCCGCCGACCTCGCGCTGCTCGCCACGGACGCCCCCGTGACGACGCTGTGGGTCGGGCTCGAGGAGGACGCCGACGTGATCGCCGCGGCCGGCAACCTCCAGGACGCCATCTCGGACACCGGCGAGGCCGTCGCGGTCGAGGGGTCCGCCGTCGAGCGGGCGGCGCTGTCCGACATCATCGACACGATGCTCGCCATCGTCGTCGGGCTGCTCGCGGCCTCCGTCGTCATCGCCCTCATCGGCGTCGCGAACACCCTGTCGCTGTCCGTCATCGAGCGGCGCAAGGAGTCCGCGACCCTCCGCGCGATCGGGCTCTCCCGCGGCCGGCTGCGCGCGATGCTCGCGGTCGAGGGCGTGCTCATCGCGCTCGTGGGCGCGGTCGCCGGCGTCGCCATCGGGCTCGGCTACGGCTGGGCCGGCGCGCAGACGATCCTCGGCTGGGCCGGGTCGCCGGTCCTCGCGGTCCCGACGCGCGAGATCGTCATCGCGCTCGTCGTCGCCGTCGCCGCAGGGCTCGTCGCCTCCATCGTGCCCGGGCGGACGGCCGCGCGGACCTCACCGGTCGAGGCGCTCGCGACCGAGTAGCCGGCGACGCCCCGCACGAGGCGCCCGTGACCGACGGTCACGGGCGCCTCGTCGTTCACGGCCCGCGGCGTGTACGACCTGGGTATGACTCGGGGCGGGGCACGACCCGACCGAGGGGCGACGCGCTCGCTGCCTGCACGTTCGTACGTTGTGGGTGTTCTGAGACACCCGCCCTCGAGACCGGAGACCTGCTGTGGACACGACCGTGTTCGTCCCCGTCGACGACACCACCCCCGACGGGCGCGGCATCGCCGCCGTCCGCGCCCGCCAGCTCGCCAAGACCTACGGCCACGGCGCCTCCGCCGTCCGCGCCCTCGACGCCGTCGACGTCGACTTCGACGCCGGCAAGTTCACCGCCATCATGGGCCCCTCCGGCTCCGGCAAGTCCACCCTCATGCACCTGCTCGCCGGCCTCGACTCCGCCACCTCCGGCCAAGCCTTCATCGGCACCACCGAACTGACCACCCTCGGCGACAAAGACCTCACCCTCCTCCGCCGCGACCGCGTCGGATTCGTCTTCCAGCAGTTCAACCTCCTGCCCATGTTCACCGCCGAACAGAACATCACCCTGCCCGTCGAGCTCGCCGGCGGCACCGTCGACCACGCCTGGCTCGACACCCTGACCCACACCCTCGGCATCGCCGACCGCCTCGGACACCGCCCCTCCGAGATGTCCGGCGGCCAACAGCAACGCGTCGCCATCGCCCGCGCCCTGATCGCCCGACCCGACGTCGTCTTCGCCGACGAACCCACCGGCAACCTCGACTCCCGCTCCGGCGCACAAGTCCTGTCCTTCCTGCGCCGCTCCGTCCGCGAGCTCGGCCGCACCATCATCATGGTCACCCACGACCCCGCAGCCGCCGCCTACGCCGACCGCGTCATCCTCCTCGCCGACGGCCGCATCGCCGGCGAGATCACCGACCCCACCCCCGAAGCCGTCCTC
>CBINDH010000444.1:0-2166 GCA_966249365.1 uncultured Xylanimonas sp.
GTCACGGTGGCCGCCAGCGCCGTCACCGCGGCGAGCCAGTAGACGCCGTGCAGCCCTGCCCGGTCGATGACGAGCGCCCCCGCGAACGGTCCGACGAACTGACCGATGCGATGCACCCCGCCGAGGGTCGACATGACGCGGGCGCGCTGGAGCGGGGGTGTGATCTCCGTGAGGTACGAGTGGCGGGCCAGGTTGAACACCGCCTCGGCGGCGCCGAGCACGAGCACGGCCACGGCGAGGACGACGAGGCTCGACGCCAGCGCGGCGAGCGCGAACGCGGCCGCGCCGACGACGCCCGCGATGATCATGGCGACGCGGTCGCCGACCTTCGCCGCGAGCGCCCCGGCGGGCAGGTCGGCGGCGATGGTGCCCACCGGGAGGAGGGCCGCGACGACGCCGGCGACGGCGAGCGTCGACCCCAGGTCGGTCGCGGTGGGCGCGATGGCGGGTATCAGGGCGCCGACTCCGACGTCGAACAGGAACGCGGGGACGAAGGCCCCCAGGACGACGGTGCGGAGCGGGAAGAGCCGGGGGCTGGTTGCGGCGGGCATCGAGCCCATCATCTCCTGGGCCGCGGCGTCGCGGGGTGGCCGGTTAGGCTGTTCAGCGAGCGCGGACGGGAGCCCCCAGCGCCACCCCACCCCTGACGCCTGTCCATCGGAGGTCACTTCCGTGTCCACGTTCGACGAAGCCCCCGGCCGCTACAAGGTCCGCTCGCTCGCCCTGGCCGAGTCCGGTCGCCACCAGATCCGCCTCGCGGAGCACGAGATGCCGGGTCTGATGGCCCTGCGCGCCGAGTTCGGCGCCTCGCAGCCGCTCAAGGGCGCGCGCATCGCGGGCTCGCTGCACATGACGGTGCAGACGGCCGTCCTCATCGAGACGCTCGTCGCCCTCGGCGCCGAGGTCCGGTGGGCCTCGTGCAACATCTTCTCGACGCAGGACGAGGCGGCCGCGGCCGTCGTCGTCGGGCAGGGGACTGCCGAGGACCCGCAGGGCGTCCCGGTCTTCGCGTGGAAGGGCGAGACGCTCGAGGAGTACTGGGACTGCACCGAGCAGATCCTGCTCTGGCCGACCGAGGGCGGGCACCGCGGGCCGAACATGATCCTCGACGACGGCGGCGACGCCACGATGCTGGTCCACCTGGGCCTGCAGTACGAGCGCGCGGGCGTCGTCCCGCCGAACACGCTGCCGGGCGAGCCGGACCACACGCACGAGATGAACGTGGTGCGCGACGTGCTGCGCCGCGCGCTGGCGGACGACCCGCTGCGCTGGACGGAGATCGCGACCGGGATCCTCGGCGTCACCGAGGAGACGACCACGGGCGTGCACCGCCTGTACCACCTCGCCGAGACGGGCGAGCTGCTGTTCCCGGCGATCAACGTCAACGACTCGGTCACCAAGTCGAAGTTCGACAACAAGTACGGCATCCGCCACTCGCTGCCCGACGGCATCAACCGGGCCACGGACATCCTCATCGGCGGCAAGGTCGCGTTCGTCGCCGGGTACGGCGACGTCGGCAAGGGCGCGGCGGAGGCGTTCCGCGGCCAGGGCGCACGCGTCATCGTCTCCGAGATCGACCCGATCTGTGCGCTGCAGGCCGCGATGGACGGCTACCAGGTGGCCCGCATCGAGGACGTGCTCGACGAGGCCGACTTCTTCATCACGACGACGGGCAACAAGGACGTCATCCTCGCCGAGCACATCGCGGCGATGAAGGACAAGGCCGTCATCGGGAACATCGGCCACTTCGACAACGAGATCGACATGGCCGGCCTCGCGCAGGTCCCCGGCATCGTCAAGACCGAGATCAAGCCGCAGGTGCACGAGTGGACGTTCCCGGACGGGAAGTCCGTGATCGTGCTGTCGGAGGGCCGTCTGCTCAACCTGGGCAACGCGACCGGGCACCCGTCGTTCGTCATGTCGAACTCGTTCTCGAACCAGACGATCGCGCAGATCGAGCTCTTCCTCGACGCCGCGAAGCCCGAGGGCGAGCGGCAGTACGAGCGCCAGGTCTACCGCCTGCCGAAGATCCTCGACGAGAAGGTCGCGCGCACCCACCTCGACGCGCTCGGCGTGCGGCTGACCGAGCTGTCGAAGGAGCAGGCCGAGTACATCGGCGTGCCGGTCGAGGGCCCGTACAAGCCGGAGCACTACCGGTACTGACCG
>CBINDH010000445.1:0-2165 GCA_966249365.1 uncultured Xylanimonas sp.
GCATCGTCGAGGAGGGCCCGGTCGCGGAGGTGTTCGCGAGCCCAAGCCACCCATACACACAAGCGCTGCTGGAGGCGTCGACGCTGCCCCCGCGCGCGCCCCGCCCCGCTGAGTTCGGCAAGAGCGCCCAGGTTCGGCAAGGAGAACTGCCGAACACAGGGGCATCTGCCGAACCCGCGAACGCCGTCCGGCTCGTCGACGTCACCAAGCGGTATCACCGGTCGGGGGGTGCCGTCGTCGACGCGCTGCGCGGGATCTCCCTCGACGTCGCCGCGGGGGAGCGGTTCGGGCTCGTCGGGGAGTCGGGGTCCGGCAAGACGACCACGCTGCGGCTGCTCGCCGGGCTGGACGTCCCGACGTCGGGCACGGTCGAGGTCGCGGGCGTCACGCTCGCGGACCTGTCCGGCCCCCACGGCGGGTTCCTCGCCGGGTCGCGCGACATCGCCCGCGTGCGCGCCGACCTGCAGATGGTGTTCCAGGACCCGATGGGCTCGCTCGACCCGCGCATGACGGTCGCCGACATCGTCGCCGAGCCGCTGCTCAACCCCGCCAACCGGCGCGAGATCCCCGAGGCCGCGACACGCGAGGGCCGGGCCGACCTGGTCCGCGAGCTGCTCGACGCCGTCGGCCTTCCCGGGGACGCGATGACGCGCTACCCGCACCAGTTCAGCGGCGGGCAGCGGCCGCGCATCTCGATCGCGCGCGCCCTCGTGTGCCGTCCCAAGGTGCTGGTCGCGGACGAGCCCGTCAGCGCGCTCGACGTCTCCGTCCGCGCCCAGGTGCTCGACCTGCTGTCCGAGCTCGCCGACGAGCGCGACCTCACCCTCGTCCTGGTCTCGCACGACCTCGCCGTCGTGCGACACCTCTGCGACCGCGTCGCCGTCATGCGGGCCGGCGAGATCGTCGAGCAGGGCCCGACCGAGCAGGTGTGGGCCGACCCGCAGCACGAGTACACGCGCACCCTCCAGGCGGCGACGCCCACGCTCGCCACCGTCCGATAGGCGACGCTCGCGGAGGCGGTCCGGCGTGGCCCTGCGCACTGCGACGCGCGCCGCCTAGGGTGGCCCCATGGGTACCGCGCTCGTCACCGGCGCCACCGCCGGCCTGGGTCTGGAGTTCGCCTGGCAGCTCGCCACGGCCCGGCACCACCTCGTCCTCGTCGCGCGCGACGAGGCACGCCTCGACGAGGTCGCCGGGCAGATCCGCGCGGCGGCGGGCGTCGACGTCGAGGTGATCCCCGCCGACCTGTCCGTGCCCGACGACGTCGAACGCGTCGCCGAGCGCCTGCGCGTCACGGGCGAGGAAGAGGGCGAGACGCGGCGGCCCGTCGGGCTCCTGGTCAACAACGCCGGGTTCGGCACCCGGCACCGGTTCTCGAAGGACGACCTCGACTCCGAGCTGCGGGCCCTCGACGTCATGGTCCGGGCCGTGCTGATCCTCTCGCACGCCGCCGTCGGGCAGATGAAGCACCGCGGCCGGGGCGCGATCCTCAACGTCGGGTCGGTGGCAGCGCTGACCACCTCCGGGACCTACTCGGCGCACAAGGCCTGGGTGCGCACGTTCACCGAGGGTCTGGCGGCCGAGCTGGCCGGCACCGGCGTGACCGCGACGGTCCTCTCGCCCGGGCTCACCCACACCGAGTTCCACGCCAGGATGCACGCCGACACCTCGAACCTGCCCGAGATCGCCTGGCTGGATGCGCCCCGCGTCGTCTCCGACGCGCTCGCCGACGTGCGCCGCGGCGTCGTCCTGTCGACGCCGTCGCTGCGGTACAAGACGGCGTCGGCGCTGCTGCGTGTCGCGCCGCGCGGCGCGGTGCGGGCGTTCGGCCGCAAGCGCCGCCTCTGACGGCTGGGCCCGCGCTGATGCTGGTGGAGCGCCGCGCCGCTGCTGGTGGAGCGCCGTGCCGCTGCTGGTGGAGCGCCGCGCCGCTGCTGGTTGAGCGCCGTCGAAACCCCGTGGTTTCGACGGGGCTCAACCAGCAGGGCAACCCGTGGTTTCGACGGGGCTCAACCAGCAGGCAACCCGTGGTTTCGACGGGGCTCGACCGGCAGGGGCGGCCCCTACAGCCAGTCGACCCGTTTGAACACCCGCCACAGCACGAATCCCAGCGCCACCATGACCAGCAGCGCGAGCGGGTAGCCGAGCGGCCAGTCGAGCTCCGG
>CBINDH010000446.1:0-2156 GCA_966249365.1 uncultured Xylanimonas sp.
CGCCAGTGTCACGAACACGCTGGGGACCGTGCTGGCGGCGTCGTCGATCGGCGGCACGCTGACGATCTCGTCGGCGGGCGCGATCACCCAGACGGGCGCGTTGACGGTCACGGGGACGTCGGGCCACCCGGGCTCGCGCCACTACACCGACCAGCTCCGCGCGTGGGTCGACGGGGAGACGTTCCCCTTCCCCTTCAGCAAGTCCGCGGTGGAGCGGGCGGCGAAGGACGTGCTCACGCTCAAGCCCTGAGGCTCAGCGCCCGACCCAGCGCCAGCCCTCCGTCGTCGCGACGGCGTGCACGTTCACGTCGTGGCGTTCGGACGGCAGCGGCCGGGTCTCTGCGTCGTACACCTCCTCCGGGAAGACCATCGCGATGATGGTGACGCCGTCGGGCACCAGCGTGAGGACCCGGTCGTACCAGCCGCCGCCGTGCCCGAGCCGCCGTCCGGCGGTGTCGATGGCGAGCGCCGGCACGATCACGACGTCGGCGTCGGCGACGGCGCCCGCTCCGAGGGCGGGGCCGGAGGGCTCGGGCGGGCGTCCGGGGGCGCGCTCGCGCATGACCTCGCCGGCCTCGTAGGCGGCCCAGTCGCGGGCGAGGCCCGCGCCGAGCACGGGCAGCAGCACGCGCGCCCCGCGTGCGGCGAGGCGTTCGAGGAGCACGAGGGTGCCGGGTTCGATGGACCGTGCGGCGTAGCAGGCGACGGTCGCGGCGTCGCGCACGGCGGGGACGGACTCGAGGACGTCGGCGAACGCGACGGCGGCGTCGGCCCGCTGGCGGGGTGTTCGGGCCTGGCGGTGCGTGCGGATCGCGCGGCGGAGCATGTCCTTCGCGTCGGCGGGGTCACCGAGGTTCTCGGCGGGGTAGGGCTGGCTCACGCCGGTGGAGTCGCCACGCATGCGGTCATTGTGTCAGTGTCCCTCCGACACGGGTGGGCGACGGCGGAGGGATCGCGTGGCACGATCCGCACAGGCACACATGAAGGGCTGGACGACGGTGACGAGAGCGTGGCCTGTGACCTTGCGCGAGGACGACCAGCAGGGTTCGGTCGTCCTGCGCCCGCTGCGCCGCCGCGACTCGAGCGCGTGGCTGAAGCTGCGCGCCGCGAACCAGGCCTGGCTCGAGCCGTGGGAGGCGACGACGCCGGGCGGGGCCGTGGGGACCACGACGTTCGGCGAGTACGTGCGCCTGCTGACGCAGCAGGCGCGGTCGGGCACGGCGCTGCCGTTCGCCGTGGAGCTCGACGGGGCGCTCGTGGGGCAGCTCACCGTCTCCGCGATCACGTACGGGTCGCTGTGCTCGGCGGCGATCGGGTACTGGGTGTCGAAGGACGTCGCGGGCCGCGGGGTGATCCCGACGGGCGTCGCGATGGCCACCGACTACTGCTTCCAGGTGCTGGGCCTGCACCGCATCGAGATCAACATCCGCCCCGAGAACGAGCGCAGCCTCCGCGTGGTGGAGAAGCTCGGGTTCCGGGACGAGGGGACCCGGGTGCGGTACCTGCACATCCAGGGCGACTGGCGCGACCACCGCACGTTCGCGCTCACGACGGAGGACGTCCCGGGCGGTCTGCTGGCCCGGTGGCAGCGAGTCCGTAGCGGATCTTGACGCGAAGGTCTTGACAACACGCCGAGCGGACTCCACGACGACGGCGGGTCGCTCACCTACCGTCGTGACGTGGCTAACCCGGCAGCAGGTCTCGCAGCGCTCGCGCTGTTCGTCCTGGTGCTCGGGTACTGGGTGCCCCTGCGGGTGCGCCAGCGCCGGGAGCTCGGCGAGGCGCGCGTGGACGACAGGTTCTCCGCCGGTCTGCGGGTGCTGGCCGTCGGCGCCCGCGGTCCCGTGCCCGCGCTGGCCGGTGTCGCGCCGGTGCAGGTGCCTGCCGTCGAGCCCGTGCGCGTCGCGGGCCTGCTCGAGATGGCCGCGGACCCGCTCCCCGTCAAGGTCCCGGTCCAGCGCAGCGTGCGAGAGGAGACACCGATGGCCCAGCCGCAGACGCCGGCCCGCTCGTCGCGCCGCGCTCTCCTGGAGGCCCGGGCCCAGCGTGCCCGTCGTCGTCTGGCCCTGACCTTCGTGCTTCTCGTCGCGACCGTCGCGGCGTGGGTCGCGGTCCCGTTCACGACCCTGCTCTGGTACGGCGCGCTCGTCCCGACC
>CBINDH010000447.1:0-2151 GCA_966249365.1 uncultured Xylanimonas sp.
TCGTCACCGGCATCGGCGCGACCACCCCGCTCGGTGGGGACGCGGTGTCCACCTGGGCCGCCGCCCTGGCCGGCGAGTCGGGGGCACGCACCTTCGAGAACGACTGGGCCGAGCAGTACGGCCTCCCGGTGACCTTCGGCGCGACCATCAAGGTCAAGCCCGAGGAGGTGCTTTCCCGCCCCGAGATCAAGCGCATGGACCCGTCGGCGCAGTACGCCATCGTCGCCACGCGCGAGGCGTGGGCCGACGCGGGCTTCGCCCCCGCCGCCGAGGGCGCCGACCAGGTCGACCCGGAGCGCCTGGGCGCCGTGGTCTCGTCCGGCATCGGCGGCATCTGGACGACGCTCGACGCGTGGGACACCCTGCGCGAGCGTGGTGCCCGCCGCATGCTCCCGATGACCGTGCCGATGCTCATGCCGAACTCGCCCTCGGCCTACGTCGAGCTCGAGATCGGTGCCCGGGCCGGTGCGCACGCCCTCGTGTCGGCGTGCGCGTCGGGCGCGGAGGCGATCGGGTACGGCATCGAGATGATCCGCAGCGGCCGTGCCGACGTCGTCGTCGCGGGCGGCACCGAGGCGACGATGCACCCCATGCCGATCGCCGCGTTCGCGGCCTCGCGCACCCTGTCGCTGCGCAACGACGACCCGCAGGGCGCCTCGCGCCCGTACGACGTCGACCGTGACGGGTTCGTCATCGGCGAGGGCGCCGCGATCGTCGTGCTGGAGTCGGCGGAGCACGCCGCCGCCCGTGGTGCTCGCGTCTACGCCAAGCTGGCCGGCGTCGGCCTGAGCTCCGACGCGTACCACATCACCTCCCCCGACCCCGACGGCAAGGGCCAGATGGCCGCGATGCGCCGCGCGCTCGAGATGGCCGGCGCGACCCCCGCCGACGTCGCGCACATCAACGCGCACGCCACGTCCACCAAGGTCGGCGACCTCACCGAGACCAACTCGATCCGCAACCTGCTCGGCGACGACGCGGACCACGTGCTGCTCTCGGCGACCAAGTCGATGACCGGGCACCTGCTCGGCGGCGCGGGCGCGCTCGAGACCCTGTTCACGGTCAAGGCGGTCCAGGAGCGCCTCGCTCCCCCGACGATCAACGTCGCCAACCCCGACCCCGAGCTCAAGGTGCCGCTCGTCCGGGACACGCCGGAGAAGCTGCCCGACGGCGACGTCGTCGCGATCAACAACTCGTTCGGCTTCGGCGGCCACAACGTCGCCCTCGTGGTCACGAACGCCTGACCCGGAACGACACGACGCCCGGCCCCTCGATGAGGGACCGGGCGTCGTCGTACCCAGGGAGCGGGGCTCGGCCCACGCGGTGCGGGCTCAGCCCACGCGGTGCAGGCTCAGCCCACGCGGTGCAGCCAGCGCACCGGGGCACCGGCCCCGGCGTAACGGAACGGCTCGAGCTCCTCGTCCCAGGCGGTGCCCAGCGCGAGGTCGAGGGCGTCCTGCATGGCGCGCGGGTCGTGGGCGAGGTCGAGCGCGGCACGGACGCGGTCCTCGGGCACCACGACGTTGCCGTGCACGTCGGTCATGGCGTGGAAGATGCCGAGGTCAGGGGTGTGCGACCACCGGGCGCCGTCGGCGCCGTGGCTGGGCTCCTCGGTGACCTCATAGCGCAGGTGGTCCCACCCGCGCAGCGCCGAAGCAAGGCGCGCGCCGGTGCCCTGCCGACCCTGCCACGAGAGCTCGGCACGGTGCAGGCCACGCGCTGCGGGCTGCACGGTCCAGTCGAGGGACACGCGCATACCCAGCACGCCGCCCGCCGCCCACTCGACGTGGGGGCACAGGGCACGAGGTGCCGAATGCACGAAAAGGACACCACGTGTGATGGCGCCGGACATTGTTCCTCCCTGGGTCGAGGTCCGTCTTCCCCTACGTCCTCGAACAGGTGGATAACACTCGGCGTGTCACCTGCGGTGTTACGTGTTCTCGGGCCATGATGCCCGACACCACCGACCAGCGCGAGAGGAAAGGCGCCGGCAGCCCGACCGTTTCACCCAGTGGACGCTCCACCGACGCTCCCGGCCCGGTCAGAGTCGCTCGCGCAGCTCGCGCATCGCCTTGACGCGCACGCTGGGCGCCAGGCGGTGCCGGTAGAGCATCCCGTCCAGGTGGGCGCACTCGTGCTGCAGGCCGCGGG
>CBINDH010000448.1:0-2148 GCA_966249365.1 uncultured Xylanimonas sp.
GCGTTGAAGAGGGTGGACTTGCCGACGTTGGGCAGGCCGACGATGCCGATGGTGAGAGCCACGTCGGGTGATTCTACGGGGCGGTACCCGCCTCCACGGCGGCGAGGTCGCGCAGCGCGAAGCGCAGGTGCTCCCACTCCTCGTTCCCGATGACGCCCAGGCACCGGCCGACCGTCATGGTGGCGCGCCGCTCGGGCGGGGTCCCCTCCTCCCACGGCGGCAGTGCGGGCGGCAGCCCCGCGAACGTCCGCACGGTCTGGGACGCGAGGAACGCGCGCACCTGCGCGACCCGGTCGGCCCGCGCCTCGAGCACCTGCTCCCAGGACGGCGTCGCCGCGAGGTCGACGCCGATCTCCGCGGCGCGGGGCTCCCACTCGGTGAAGACGACGCCGAACGCGCAGAACGCGTCAGCCGTCCCCAGGACCGAGTGCCGCAGCCACGCGTCGGTCGCGAGGACCAGGTGCCGCAGGGTCTGCGCGACCGACCACTCACCGCCCACCCGCGCGTCGCGCAGCTCGGGCCGCGCCGTCGCCCGTTCGACGACCTCGTCCCACCGCGCCTGGGCGGCGTCGTAGGCCGCGAGCTGCTCGGCAGGGTCCGCCGAGCGTCGGTGGGCGCGGCCGGGGAACCGCTCGTCCAGGGCGGCCTCGACCAGCGGCTCGATCTCGACGCCGTTGACCGTGAGCCCGTGGATCTCGCCGTCGACGTCGGCACCCGTGAGGTCGACGCCGCGCAGCACCGCCCCCGTGAGGTAGCTCTGGTCGACGCGCGACCCCGACAGGTCGCTCAGCACGAACCGGGCGCCACGCATGTCGGCCTCGACGAACCGGGCGCCCCGCAGGTCGTCGTCGGCGGTGAACTGGACCATGCGCGCGACGGTACGCCGGGCCACAGACATCGCGGCCCGGCGCACCTCTGCTTCAGGCGTGCCCGACGACGCCCGAGGCTGCGGCTCCGCTCCGGGCGAGTGCCTCGTACCTCGGCCCTCACCCTCCGCTGCACCTCCGCCTCAGGCGTAGGACAGGACCTGCTGGAGCAGCTCCGGGGTCCGCCGGTCGTACGTCGCCGCACCCCAGCGGACGCCGAGCAGCAGCACGACGACGCCGATCGCGGGCGCGACCAGGAGCGTGACCCAGCCGAGCGCGGGGCTGGGCAGGAAGATCGCCAGACCGGCCAGGGCCAGGGCGGGGATCGACACCGCGAACGTGATCACCAGGCACACGGTCTGGGCGAGCATCGTCGCGCCCGTCGCCCCCTGCGGCTGCTTCCACGGGCTCTCGCCCGGCTTGGGCACGGGGTACAGCCAGCGGGCGGACACCGCGCTCGAGATCCCGCTCGCCGCCGCGATCGTCCCGAGCGTCAGCCCGAGGATCGGCGGCAGCACGTCCCAGCGGTCGCTGAGGGCCGCGGACAGCACCGCGTAGAACGTCACGAGCGGCACGCCGACGGCGAGCACCGGGAGCACCCGGCCCCAGCGGTCCGCCCGCCCGGTGGTCCCGGTGGCCACGTGCAGCGCGAAGGCCGTGTGGTCGTAGGCGATGTCGTTGGAGATCGCGAAGCCGAGGATCCAGGCCGTCAGCGGCGCGAGCATCAGCAGCAGGAAGCTGCTCGGGTCGCCGCCGTCCGCCCCGCCGCTGCGGTACGCGAAGAACAGGATCACCGGGAGCAGCGGCACCACGATGATCGACGCGGAGTAGCGCGGGTCGCGCAGCCAGTACGTCGCGGTGCGCGCGGCGACGGCGCCCATGGGCGTGGCCGGAACCCGGTCGAACACCCCGAGGCCCTTGGTGCGGGCACCCTTCGTGCCGCGGCCCTCCGCGGGCCGCTCGAGGCTCCGGGCGAGCGACACGTCCCAGAGCTTGGCGAGGAGTGCCAGCGCGGCGAGCGCCACGGCGAGCCGGCCGAGCGCGCCCAGCCAGTCGCCGTCGTGCACCGCCGACGCGAACGCCCACGGGGCGCCGAACGGCGTCCAGCCGAGCAGGGCCGCGCCGTCGGCCGCCACAGCCCCGAGGCCACCGCCCTCGATGGTGATCTCGTTGCCGGCGCGCTGGCCGAGCCACGACATCATCGGGCCGACCAGCATGATCGGGACGAACGCGGCGAGCGTCATGACCTCGCGCGAGCGTCGCGACTCCAGCAGCGGCGCGA
>CBINDH010000449.1:0-2148 GCA_966249365.1 uncultured Xylanimonas sp.
AGCTGCTGCTCGAGAAGCCCGACCTGCTGCTGCTCGACGAGCCCACCAACCACCTGGACGCCGAGTCGGTGCTGTGGCTCGAGCAGCACCTCGCCACCTACCCGGGCGCCGTCCTCGCGGTCACCCACGACCGGTACTTCCTCGACCACGTCGCCGAGTGGATCTGCGAGGTCGACCGCGGCCGCCTGTACCCGTACGAGGGCAACTACTCCACCTACCTGGAGAAGAAGGGCGAGCGCCTGCAGGTGCAGGGCAAGAAGGACGCCAAGCTCGCCAAGCGCCTCAAGGAGGAGCTGGAGTGGGTGCGCTCCAACCAGAAGGGCCGCCAGGCCAAGTCGAAGGCCCGTCTGGCCCGCTACGAGGAGATGGCGGCCGAGGCGGAGCGGACGCGGAAGCTCGACTTCGAGGAGATCCAGATCCCCGCGGGCCCGCGTCTGGGCAACACGGTGCTCGAGGCCACGAACCTCAAGAAGGGCTTCGGTGACCGTGTCCTGATCGACGGGCTGTCGTTCACGCTGCCGCGCAACGGCATCGTCGGCGTCATCGGCCCGAACGGTGTCGGCAAGTCGACGCTGTTCAAGACGATCGTGGGTCTCGAGCCGCTCGACGGCGGCGAGCTCAAGGTCGGCGAGACGGTGTCGATCTCGTACGTCGACCAGTCGCGTGGCGGCCTCGACCCCAACAAGACGCTGTGGGAGGTCGTGTCCGACGGCCTCGACTTCATCAAGGTGGGCAACGTCGAGATCCCGTCGCGCGCGTACGTCGCCTCGTTCGGGTTCAAGGGGCCGGACCAGCAGAAGCCGGCCGGCGTGCTGTCGGGCGGTGAGCGCAACCGGCTCAACCTCGCGCTGACGCTCAAGCAGGGCGGCAACCTGCTCCTGCTCGACGAGCCGACCAACGACCTCGACGTCGAGACCCTCGGCTCGCTGGAGAACGCGCTGCTCGAGTTCCCCGGCTGCGCCGTCGTCGTCTCGCACGACCGGTGGTTCCTCGACCGCGTGGCGACGCACATCCTCGCCTACGAGGGCACCGACGAGAACCCGGCGAACTGGTACTGGTTCGAGGGCAACTTCGCGTCCTACGAGGAGAACAAGGTCGCCCGCCTGGGCGCCGAGGCCGCGCGCCCGCACCGCGTGACCTACCGCAAGCTGACGCGCGACTGATGCGCCACCGCGACGCCGGTCGAGCCCACCTGGGCTCGGCCGGCGTCGTGCTGTCCCGGCGCTACACCATCCGTGGCGACTGCAGGCGTGCGAGCACCAGCGTCCCCACCGCGGCCAGCGCGACCAGGACGGCGGCGGGCCAGGGGAGGGCGTCCGGGCCGGCGCGGTCGACGAGGAGCCCGGCCGCGAACGTGCCCGCCGCGGTGCCGAGGTTGAACGTGGCGCTCGACGCCGCCGACGCGACGTCCGTGCCCCCTGGCGCGAACCGCATCGTGAGGTACTGGACCGTCACGTTGACGGCAGGGAATGCCACACCGAGCACCGCGATGGCGCCGACGGCAACGACACCGTTCGCGCCGCCGACGGCCAGGACGACGAGTCCGGCTCCGAGCACGGCGAGCCACCCGAGCTGCGTGAGCACCGGGTGCGCGTCGACGGTCCGTCCGGCGAGCGTCATCCCGAGGATCCCGCTGAGGCCGACGACGGCCAGCACGGGGCTGAGCACGTCGCGCGCGAGCCCGGCGACCTCAAGGAGGTACGCGGTCGTGTACGTGAACGTCGAGATCGCTCCCGCCACCACGAGGAACGTCACGACGAGCAGCGCGGCGAACGCCACCCGGCTCGGGTGCGTGCCGCGGTCGGCGGCGAGCGCGTACGCCGGCCGGGCGGGCAGCAGCACGCGGAGCGCCACGGCGATCGAGGCGCACAGCACCGCGACGACGACGAACGACGCACGCCAGCTCACGTGCTGCGCGACCCACAGGGCGCCGGGCAGCCCGACGATCGGTCCGAGCGCCGTCCCGAGGGCCACCCGCGCGACGACGCGCCCACGCTCCGACGGCTCGAACAGGGCGGCCGCCGCGGGGAACACCACCGCCCAGAACACCGCATGGGCGCCGGCCGCGACGACCCGCGCCGCGAAGAGGGGGCCGAGCCCGTGGCGAGCGCCGAGGCCAGGTTCGCGCCGACCACCAGCGCGAGCGTC
>CBINDH010000450.1:0-2141 GCA_966249365.1 uncultured Xylanimonas sp.
CGGTCGTCGCCGATGAGATGCAACTCGTCGGCTGCGACGGGGTCATCTGCGACGAGCGGACGCCCGCCGCCTGAGACGGAGGTGGCCGCGCCGACGATGTCGCGGCCCCCTCACCTCAGTGCTTCCGCTTCCGGCCCTTCGAGGCCTCGGTGTCCGCGATCGCGGCGGCACCCACGATCCCGGCCGCGTTCCGCAGCTTGGCCGGGATGATCTCTGCCCGCAGGTTCAGCAGCGGCAGGAACTCCTTGTGCTTCTTCGAGACGCCGCCGCCGACGACGATGAGGTCCGGGGACAGCAGCATCTCGACCGTCTCGAAGTAGCGCTGCAGGCGTTCGGCCCAGGCCGGGAAGTCCAGCCCCTCGCGCTCGCGTGCGGAGTCCGCCGCGCGGGACTCGGCGTCGTACCCGTCGATCTCCAGGTGGCCGAGCTCCGTGTTGGGCACGAGCACGCCGTCGACGAGCAGGGCCGAGCCGATCCCGGTGCCCAGCGTGACGACCAGCACGGTGCCGTCCTTGCCCTTCGCGGCACCGTAGCGCTGCTCACCGATTCCCGCGGCGTCGGCGTCGTTGACGGCGGTGACCTCGCGGCCCGTCGTCTCGTGCAGGAGGTCGGGCAGGCTCACGCCCTTCCACGACTGGTCCAGGTTCGCGATGAACCGCACGACGCCGTGGTCCATGGGGGCGGGGAACGCGACGCCGATGGGCGCCTTCTTCGGCAGGTCGAACGAGTCGACCAGCTCCGCGAGCACCGCGGCGACCGCCTCGGGGGTGGACTCGGTGGGCGTCGGGATGCGCAGGCGGTCCGCGGCGAACTCCCCGGTCTCGAGGTCCACGGGCGCGCCCTTGATGCCGGAGCCGCCGATGTCGATGCCGAAGGCGAGGTCGTGTGCCATGGGCCACATCTTCGTGCAGGATCGGACCATGAGCGACAAGAGCGACGACGACCTGGCACCCCGGTACTGGTTCAACACGCTCACGGGTGAGGTCGAGCGGGGCCGGCAGTCCTCCTGGACGCACCTCATGGGCCCGTACGACACGCCCGAGGAGGCGGCCCACGCTCTCGACAAGGCGCGGGAGCGGACCGAGTCGTGGGACGAGGAGGACCGCGAGTGGCGGGACGGCGACGACGCGTAGGACCCCGCCCGGTGGCGACGACACGTCCCTGCAACATTTCTCCGGCAGGATGAGCGCATGGACAGGCAGCAGGAGTTCGTGCTCCGCACGGTCGAGGAGCGCGACATCCGCTTCATCCGACTCTGGTTCACCGACGTTCTCGGCGTCCTGAAGTCGGTGGCGGTCGCACCGGCCGAGCTGGAACAGGCCTTCTCCGAGGGCATCGGGTTCGACGGGTCCGCCATCGAGGGCCTCACGCGCGTCTACGAGGCGGACATGATCGCCAAGCCGGACCCGACGACGTTCCAGGTGCTTCCCTGGCGCGGCGACCGGCACGGCACCGCACGGATGTTCTGCGACATCCTCACGCCCGACGGCGAGCCGTCGCTCGCCGACCCGCGCAACGCGCTCAAGCGCGCGCTCGCCAAGGCGTCCGACAAGGGGTTCACGTTCTACACGCACCCCGAGGTCGAGTTCTACCTGTTCAACCAGATGGACAAGCCCACCGACCCGCTCGTCCCGGTCGACAACGGCGGCTACTTCGACCACCTCGCCCGCGGGTCGACGCACGACTTCCGCCGCGCCGCGATCTCGATGCTGGAGTCCATGGGCATCTCGGTCGAGTACTCCCACCACGAGGCGGGCCCCGGCCAGAACGAGATCGACCTGCGCTACGCCGACGCGCTGACGACGGCCGACAACCTCATGACCTTCCGCACGGTGGTCAAGGAGGTCGCGCTCGAGCAGGGCGTGTTCGCCACGTTCATGCCCAAGCCGCTGGCCGACCAGCCCGGCTCCGGCATGCACACGCACCTGTCGCTGTTCGAGGGCGACCGCAACGCGTTCCACGAGCCCGGCGCGCAGTTCGAGCTGTCGAAGACGGCCCGGCAGTTCATCGCCGGCCTGCTGGTCCACGCGGCCGAGGTCACGGCCGTGACCAACCAGTACGTCAACTCGTACAAGCGGCTGTGGGGCGGCCAGGAGGCCCCGAGCTACGTGTGCTGGGGGCACAACAACCGCTCCGCGCTG
>CBINDH010000451.1:0-2132 GCA_966249365.1 uncultured Xylanimonas sp.
TGCCCGTGACGAGGTCCTTCTCCTCCCCCTTGCCCTTCTGCAGGCCCGACTCGGGGTCGACGTCGGGGGACAGGGGCCGGTACCGGATCTCGACCGGGTAGGTGCGCCCCGACACCTCGACGACGGGCGCCGCCTTGGGCAGCACGTCGACGACGACGTCGGGCGCCCCGCCGAGCGCGGCCAGGTGCGACGGGGAGAAGTGCTCCGCGAACCGCTCGGAGTCGATGGTCGCGGACGTGATGATCAGCTTGAGGTCCGGCCGGCGCGGCAGCAGCCGCGACAGGTAGCCGAGCAGGAAGTCGATGTTGAGCGACCGCTCGTGCGCCTCGTCGATGACGATCGTGTCGTAGGCGAGCAGGTCCGGGTCGCGCTGGATCTGGGCCAGCATGATGCCGTCCGTCATGACCTTGACGAGCGTCTGCTCGCTCGACTGGTCGGTGAACCGCACCTGGTAGCCGACCGCGGTGCCCAGCGGCGTGCCCAGCTCGTCGGCGATGCGCTCGGCGACGCTGCGCGCCGCGATGCGCCGCGGCTGCGTGTGCCCGATCTGGCCGGTGCGCCCGCGGCCGAGGTCCAGGAGGATCTTCGGCAGCTGCGTCGTCTTGCCGGAGCCCGTCTCGCCGGCGACGACGACGACCTGGTTGTCCCTGATCGCCGCCGCGATGTCCTCGCGCCGCGCGCTGACCGGAAGCTGCTCCGGATAGGTGATGGGCGGCACGACGACGGCAGCCCGCGCCGCGGCCAGCTTCTCCAGGTGGGCCCGCGAGACGCGCCGCGGACCCCGGGGCTCGCCGCGCTGCCCACCGCGCTGCTGGCCGCGGTTCTCGTCGGTTCGGTCGCCGCGTCGCCGCGCGTCGTTCTCGCCCCGGGTCTGGCGCTCGGGCCGATCGTCGCGCCGGCCGCGTCCGCCGGCTCGATCCGCCCGGCGGGAGCGCGACGAGTCCGGTGACACGCGAGCAGACCCCGAAGAGCCGTCGGACGACGACACGGGCTGCGGTGCGGGATCTGCGGTACTCACGGGCTCCCATTCTCGCAAGAGGAGCAAGCCGATTCCGCCTCTCTCTCCGAGCCCCCGATCTGGGCGGCAGTACGGCGTCCGGGCGGCAGTCCGTTGTGCCGCGGAGAAACCGAACTGCCGCCCAGACGTGCGGCCTGCCACCCGGCGCACGTATCGAGTGGATGAAAGGTGCGTGAACTCGGGTGCCTGGGGGTGGCATGTTTGCCTCAGGCGGACGAAAGTGGACCTGTTCCGTGCACCCACGGCGCCTCCACTTGTGTGAACATGCTCCTGCACCGAGCAGAGTCGCCCGGAAGGTCAGGTTTGTGAGCGTGAGTCAGCGTCCCGAGACAGCACCCGCGACGTCGGGTGGCAGCCGCCCTGGTGTCCACAGGGTGGTGTCCGGGGTCGCGGCCGGGGTGCTCGCCCTGGGCGTCGTTGCGGGGACCGCGGGCAGCGGCCTGGTGGGCGACCCGCCCGCTCCGGTCGTGGCGCTCGCGGCCGGGGCGGACGACGCCGGCATCTCGGTGGGGGTCATCGGAGGCACGCTGCCCTCGTCGCCCGAGACCCTCGACCAGATCTTCGCGCTGCTCGATCGTGCGGAGCGTGCGGCGCACGAGGAAGGCCGCACGATCACCCCGGCGATCAGCCAGGCGGCCGCCGAGCTCGGCATGCTCATCACCGCGTACCTCTCCCAGCAGGTCGCCGTCGACACGTATGACGGCCTCACGGACGGCACGTGGACGCCGAGCCTCCTGGGTCTCGTGCCCAGGGGGCCCGCGGCCCTGGGGCTCCAGGACGGGACGACGGCGCTGCAGCCGCTCAACCCGCTCCGCGCGGCCGACGCGCAAGGGGGTGCCGCGGACGGCCCGGCGGCGGACGGCGGAGTGGCCGGTTCTGCGGCGGACGCCGACGACCCGGCGGCGGACGTCGATTCCGACGACCCGGCGGCTGGCGTCGATGCGGACGACCCGACGGCGGACGGCGGAACGGCCGTCCCGGCGGCTGGCGTCGATCCGGACGACCCGGCGGCTGACGTCGATCCGGACGACCCGACGGCTGACGTCGATTCCGACGGCTCGACGGCGGACCTCGACCCGGACGACGCAGCCGACTCGGTCGACCCCGACGCGTC
>CBINDH010000452.1:0-2122 GCA_966249365.1 uncultured Xylanimonas sp.
TTCGAGGTCGGCTACCGGCACGTCGACACCGCGCAGATGTACCGCAACGAGCGCGAGGTCGGCGAGGCGGTCGCGGCGTCGGGCCTGCCGCGCGACGAGCTGTTCGTCACCACGAAGCTCAACAACGCCTTCCACGCGCACGACGACGCGCTCGCCGCGTTCGACCGCTCGCTGTCGGAGCTCGGGCTCGAGTTCGTCGACCTGTTCCTCATCCACTGGCCGCTGCCCGCCGTCGGGCTGTACACCGAGGCGTGGGGCGCGCTCGAGGAGATCTACGCCTCGGGGCGGGCGCGGGCCATCGGCGTCTCCAACTTCCAGCCGGCGCACCTGGAGCGCGTGCTCGCGACGGGCACGGTCGTCCCGGCGGTCAACCAGATCGAGGTCCACCCGTACCTCAGGCAGGACGCCGTCCGCGCGTTCAACCGCGAGCACGGGATCGTCACCGAGGCGTGGTCGCCGCTCGGCCGCGGGACGGTGCTGGGCGACCCGGTCATCGTCGCGGTCGCCGCGCGCCACGGCGTCACGCCCGCGCAGGCGGTGCTGCGCTGGCACATCCAGCGCGGCGACGTCGTCTTCCCCAAGTCGGCGACGCCGTCGCGCATCGCCGAGAACGCCGACGTCTTCGGTTTCGCGCTCGACGACGGCGACATGGCCGCGATCGACGCCCTGCACCGCGGTGAGCGCACGGGCTCTCACCCGGACACTGAGAACCGCACCGGACGGTGACGTCCCGCGATCTGGTCCGCATCCCGGCGGCGAGACTGCGCTGATCCCCGCAGCGCTACGTTTCGCGCATGTGCGAAACGCGAGACAATGGGGTCAGCCTTCAGGGAGGTGACCATGGCGACGATCGACGCGGCTCGTGCTGCGAAGCCCGCGCTGCGGGACGCCTTGTCGAGGATCGAGGGCATCGCAGGAGTGGGGCTCGCCCAGCGGGGCGGCCCGACGGACTGGGTGCTGCAGGTCAACGTGGAGACGGCGCGAGCGCGCAAGGACGTGCCGCCTCTGGTCGACGGGGTGCCCGTGGTGGTGCGCGTCGTCGGGGCGGTCCGGGCGCTGTAGCCGGAGCCCGTCCGACGCTGGCCGCGGTGGCCGTCGTCGGCCTCGTGGCGACGGGCCTGGCCGGCTGCTCCGCCGGTGACACCGACGACGCGGCGTCCCCTGCCCCGACCGTCACGCAGATCGCCCTCGAGCCCACGCTGGCCGACTCTGCTCCCGACGGGTTCCACGTCGGCACCGCCGTCGGCGGCGGCGGGCACCTGGGCTGGCCCAGCCCTCAGCGGGACCCGGCCAACGCCGAGGTCGTGGCCACGCAGTTCAGCTCCGTGACCCCCGAGAACGCCGCCAAGTGGCAGGTGCTGCGCCCGTCGAAGGACGAGTTCGACTTCGAGGAGCTCGACGACATCGTCGATACCGCCGAGGCGAACGGCCAGCGCGTGCGCGGGCACACGCTGCTGTGGCACTCGCAGAACCCCGCCTGGCTCACCCCCGGAGCCTTCACGCCCGACGAGCTGCGCGACCTCCTGCACGAGCACGTGACCACCGTCGTCGAGCGGTACAAGGGCCGGATCGCCGAGTGGGACGTCGCGAACGAGATCTTCGACGACCAGGGCAGGTACCGCGCCGAGAACCCGTTCATCGCCGCGCTCGGCCCCGAGATCGTCGCCGACGCCTTCCGGTGGGCGCACGAGGCCGACCCTGACGCCCGGCTCTTCCTCAACGACTTCAACGTCGAGACGAAGGGTCCGAAGGTCGACGCGTACCTCGGGCTCATCGCCGACCTCCAGGCCCAGGACGTGCCGGTGCACGCCATGGGTCTCCAGTCGCACCTCGCGACGCAGTACGGGGCGCCCGACCAGATCCAGGCGGTCATCGAGTCGTTCACGGCGCTCGGCGTCGACGTCGAGATCACCGAGCTCGACGTGCGCCTGCCCGCTGACGGCGACGGTCCCACCGAGGCCGACCTGCTCGAGCAGGCGCAGTACTACCAGGACGTCGCGGAGGCCTGCCTCGCGGTCGAGCGCTGCACGGGCATCACGGTGTGGGGCGTCAGCGACAAGAACTCGTGGGTGCCGTCGGTGTTCCCGGGCGAGGGCGCGGCGCTCCTGTTCGACGAAACCCT
>CBINDH010000453.1:0-2117 GCA_966249365.1 uncultured Xylanimonas sp.
CGAGTGGCGCGGCATCGTCGTCCGCGGGCTGCTCGCCTGGCTGATGCACCGCGGCTACCACGTGCTCGCCGTCCCGACGTGGGAGCGCAAGGTGCGCGTCGCGCTGGGCTGGGTCGCCGCGTTCGTGTTCGGCCGTGACCTGACCCCGCTGCCCGACATCGGCCGGCCCCGACAGGCGATCCTCGCCGGAGGTGATCCCGACCTCGTCCTGCCGCCGCTCGGCGATCCGGAGCACGGCAGGGTGCTCGTTGCCCCGTAGGACCTGAGTGGGGCCCGTTCCGTCCGCGCCCGCCGAACCCTAGGGTGGCGGGATGTCGACAGCGCTCGAGCAGTCCCACCCGGACGGCGCCGCACCCGGCGACGGCCTGGCAGCGTTCCTCGAGAGCCGTCCCCGGCTCTTCGGGATCGCGTACCGCATGCTCGGGTCCGCCGCCGAGGCGGACGACGTGGTGCAGGACGCCTGGATCCGCTGGCAGGGCGCCGACCGCACCCACGTCGCCAACCCGGCCGCGTTCCTGACGACGACCACCACCCGCCTGGCGATCAACGCTTTGACGAGCGCCCGCGCCCGCCGGGAGACCTACCCGGGACCCTGGTTCCCCGAACCCGTCGACACGAGCGCCGACCCGACGCTCGGCGCGGAGCGTGCCGAGGCGCTCGACCTGGCCGTGCTCACCCTCATGGAGAAGCTGAGCCCCGCCGAGCGGGCCGCGTACGTGCTGCGCGAGGCGTTCGGCTACTCGCACCGCGAGGTGGCCGACGCGCTCGAGACGTCCGAGGCCAACGCCCGCCAGCTCGCCCGCCGGGCGCGCGTCGCCCTGACCTCCGACCGGGCCGCCCCCGCACCCCGCGAGCGGCAGCGCGAGCTCGTGCGAGCGTTCGTCGACGCGGCCCGGGAGGGTCGCATGGACGACCTGGAGCGGCTGCTCGCCCGCGACGTCGTCATGCGCAACGACGGCGGCGGCAAGGTGCACGCGGCCCGCAAGCCGATCGTCGGCCTCCCGGCGGTCATGGCGACGCTGCGGCACGCATTCTCCCGGTGGTGGCCGCCCGCCGATGTGGACCTCGAGGAGGCCGAGCTCAACGGCGGCCCCGCCGTCCGTGTCGTCGCACGCGACGGGTCGACGCTCGGGGCGATCTGGTTCGACGTCGCCGACGACGGCGTCACGACGGTGTACACCGCCGTCAACCCGGACAAGCTCACGCACATCGCCCGCTGAACCCGGTCCTTGTCACGTCTCGCCGGGCTGCACGGTCGGGTAGATGAGCGCGGGCACGAGGCCTGCGCACCGGACCCGGAGGTCGTCGTGAAGGTCATCGTCATCGGAGGAACGGGCCTGGTCGGCTCGCAGGTCGTCGCCCGGCTGCGGGAGCAGGGCCACGAGGCCGTCGCGGCCACCCCGGACACGGGCGTCGACACCGTCGCCGGGACCGGGCTCGCCGAGGCGTTCGCCGGCGCCGACGTCGTCGTGGACCTGACCAACTCGCGCTCGTTCGCGGACGACGACGTGCTGCGGTTCTTCACGACGTCGACCGCCCACCAGCTCGCGGCCGAGCAGGACGCGGGGGTCCGGCACCACGTCGCGCTGTCGATCGTCGGCGCCGACCGCGCCCCCGAGAGCGGCTACCTGCGCGCCAAGGTCGCCCAGGAGGACCTCATCAAGGCGTCGCCCGTGCCGTTCACGATCGTCCGCGCCACGCAGTTCTACGAGTTCCTGCCCGCGATCATCGACGCCGCGACGGCCGACGGCGTCGTCACCCTCCCGACCGGTGCGATCCAGCCGATGGCGTCCTCGGACGTCGCGGCGGCCGTCGCCGACGCCGCGGTGGCGCCCGCCGCGCGCGCGACCAGGGAGGTCGCCGGCCCGGACCGGTACGCGATGGACGCGCTGGCCCGCGAGTACCTCGCGGCGCAGGGCGACCCGCGCCCCGTCGTCGGCGACGCGGACGCCCGGTACTTCGGCACCCGCCTGGACGAGTCGACCATCGTGCCGGTCGATGGCACGGAGCACGTCGCGTCGACGACGCTCGCCGAGTTCCTGGCCCGGCAGGCGGTCACCGCGGGCTGAGACGTCGCGTCGGCGCGGCCGCCGGTCCGGTGGCCGCGCCGACGCGCT
>CBINDH010000454.1:0-2111 GCA_966249365.1 uncultured Xylanimonas sp.
CCGCTACCAGGAGCGCCGCACGCGGACCCTCGCAGGCGGGGTGCGGTGAGCGTCAGCCGCGGCGGCGCGAGATCGTCCGGCCCAGCCACACGAGCGGGTCGTACCTGCGGTCCGCGACCCGCTCCTTCATCGGGATGAGCGCGTTGTCGGTGATCTTGATGCCCTCGGGGCACACCTCGGTGCAGCACTTGGTGATGTTGCAGCGCCCGAGCCCGTGCTCGTCCTGCACGGCGTCCACGCGGTCGGCGACGTCGAGCGGGTGCATCTCGAGCTCGGCGACCCGCATGAGGTACCGCGGGCCGGCGTAGGCCGCCTTGTTGTCCTCGTGGTCGCGGATGACGTGGCAGACGTCCTGGCACAGGAAGCACTCGATGCACTTGCGGAACTCCTGCGACCGCTCGACGTCGACCTGCGCCATCCGGTACGCACCGGGTGCGAGGTCGGACGGCGGGGTGAAGGACGGGATCTCGCGCGCCTTGGCGTAGTTGAACGACACGTCGGTCACGAGGTCCCGGATGACGGGGAAGGTCCGCAGGGGCGTGATCGTCACGGGTTCGTCGGGCTCGAACGTCGACATCCGGGTCATGCACATGAGCCGTGGGCGCCCGTTGATCTCGGCCGAGCACGACCCGCACTTGCCCGCCTTGCAGTTCCAGCGCACCGCGAGGTCGGGCGTCTGAGTGGCCTGGAGCCGGTGGACGACGTCGAGCACGACCTCGCCGTCGTGCACCTCGACCTGGAAGTCGGCGAGGTCGCCGCCGTCGGCGTCGCCGCGCCACACACGGAGCGTGCCCTGGTAGGTCATGCGCTGCCTCCCTGCGGGTGGTGCCCGGCGAGCTCGGCCGTCGTGTAGTACTTCCCGAGCTCCGCGACGTCGAACAGCGCGAGCAGGTCGTCGCGCATCGGGACGCGCTCGGCGACCTCGACCTCGACCCGAGGGACGACGGCGTCGGCGTCGGCGTCGGCGGGGTCGCGCACGCAGCGCGAGACGAGCACCCGGTGACGCCACTCGGGGTCGAGCTCCGGGTGGTCGTCTCGCGTGTGCCCGCCCCGGCTCTCGGTCCGTGTCAGCGCCGACGACGCGACCGCCTCGCTGACCATCAGCATGTTGCGCAGGTCGAGCGCGAGGTGCCAGCCGGGGTTGTACTGCCGGTGCCCCCCGACGACGACGTGCCGCAGCCGGCCGCGCAGCTCCTGCAGGCCCTCGAGCGCCTCGGTCATCTCGGCCTCGGTGCGGATGATGCCCACGAGGTCGTTCATCATCTGCTGCAGCTCGGCGTGCAGGGCGTACGGGTTCTCGCCCGCACCGCCGTCGGCGGGCGGGTCGAACGGGGCGAGCGCCGTCGTGGCCGCGGCGTCGACGTCGGGCTCACGCACCGTGGGGCGCTGCCGCAGGCGCTCGACGTAGTCGGATGCGCCGAGGCCCGCCCGGCGGCCGAACACCAGCAGGTCCGACAGCGAGTTGCCGCCGAGCCGGTTGGACCCGTGCATCCCGCCGGCGCACTCGCCGGCCGCGAACAGGCCTGCCACGGTCGAGCGGCCGGTGTCCGGGTCGACGGCGACGCCGCCCATGACGTAGTGGCACGTGGGGCCGACCTCCATGGGCTCGGCCGTGATGTCGACGCCCGCGAGCTCCTTGAACTGGTGGTACATCGACGGCAGGCGGCGCTGGATCTCGTCGGCGGGCATGCGGCTCGCGATGTCGAGGAAGACGCCGCCGTGGGGCGAGCCGCGACCCTCCTTGACCTCGGTGTTGATCGCGCGGGCCACCTCGTCCCGGGGGAGGAGGTCGGGGGTGCGGCGGTGGGCGTCCTGGTCGGCGTACCAGCCGTCGGCCTCCTCCTCGCTGTCCGCGTACAGGTCCTTGAACACCTCGGGGACGTACCCGAACATGAACCGCTGACCCTCGGAGTTCTTGAGCACGCCGCCGTCGCCGCGCACGCTCTCCGTGACGAGGATGCCCTTGACGCTGGGCGGCCAGACCATGCCCGTGGGGTGGAACTGGACGAACTCCATGTCGATGAGGTCGGCGCCGGCGCGCAGCGCGAGGGCGTGCCCGTCGCCCGTGTACTCCCACGAGTTCGACGTCACCTTGAACGACTTGCCGATGC
>CBINDH010000455.1:0-2104 GCA_966249365.1 uncultured Xylanimonas sp.
CACGTAATCGGCGGCCAGGGCGGCAGTGGCCAGAACAGCGAGGCCGGCGGCCGCGCAACCGCCGGCCCGTGGGTCATCGGACCGCGGGGCCGCGGGCGACCTACGCTCGAACCATGGCCCGCTACCTCGACGTCCACCCGCACGACCCGCAGCCGCGGGCGATCGAGCAGACGGCCGCACTCCTGCGCGACGGCGCGCTCGTCGCCTACCCGACCGACTCGTGCTACGCGCTCGGCGCGGCGATGGGCAGCCACGACGCCGCGGACCGCATCCGGCGCATCCGGCACCTCGACGAGCGGCACCACTTCACGCTCGTCTGCGCCGACTTCGCGCAGGTCGGCCAGTACGTCATCCTCGACAACTCGGCGTTCCGCGCGATCAAGGCGGCCACGCCCGGGCCGTACACGTTCATCCTCCCGGCCACCAAGGACGTCCCGCGCCGCCTGGCCCACCCGCGCAAGCGGACGGTGGGCGTGCGGATCGTCGACCACCCGGTCGCGGCCGCGCTCGTCCGCGCGCTGGGCGAGCCGCTGCTGTCGTCGAGCCTCCTGCTGCCCGGCGAGGAGGAGCCGCTCACGGACGGCTGGACGATCAAGGAGGCGCTCGACCACGTCGTCGACGTCGTCATCGACGCGGGCGACTGCGGCACGGAGCCGACGACGGTCGTCGACTGGTCCGAGGGCTACCCCGAGGTCACGCGGGTGGGCGCGGGCGACCCGAGCCGGTTCGCCTGACGCGCCCGCGGGCGCCGACCCCCACGCGCCGTCTCGCGCTCCGAGACGAGTGCGCCGAGATGTGGGCACCTCCGCCCCCGAAGGTCCCACAATGCCAGGGCCGGGTCAGGCGATGATCCGGTCGAGCGGAGTGCTGCTTCCGGTCCGACGGCGCGCTGGGCGGCACCTCGGACACCCCGCGGACGGGCCTTCGGACCCAGCAAGGAGCACGACGTGTCCCCACGCCTGGCGAGCGTGACCCTGCCCGACGACGTCCGCGCCGTCGTCGACCGCGCCCGCAGCCTCACCGGGCCCGCCTCGCGCGCGGAGCTCTACGAGCTCGCGCTCGGGCCGGAGGGCGGCCCGCGGTTCAGCGTGGACTACGCCGTCGGCGACCGCACCGTCACCGAGGCGACGGTGGTGCGCTGCAAGAACGGCCTCGCGGTCAACTACCCCGAGGACTACATGCGCCGCCGCGACCCCGACTGCATGCGCATCGGGGACGACCTGCCCACGGACAAGCCGCGGTTCCGCGACGTGTACGGCACGGAGTTCGGCCCCACGCGCGCCGAGACCCTCGCGTGGCTGGCCGACCAGGACCTCGTCGCGGTGCCGTTCCGCGCTGGCGGGCCCGCGTACGGCGACCCGTCGCTGGCGCTCGTGCCCCGCAACGCCTCGTTCTTCACGCTCGCGCTCGTCGACCTGCAGGGCTGGACGACGTTCGAGGAGGTCGGCGAGTTCGCCCCGCGGGCGATCGTGTACGTCGCGCCGCCGTTCCGGCACACCCACTTCGGCGGCCGCCAGGTCGTGGTGCACCACCGCAGCGCGACCCTGCACGAGGTCTTCGCCTACAACCTCTACCCGGGGCCGAGCGCGAAGAAGGGCGTGTTCTCCGTGCTGCTCGACATCGGCGAGCAGGAGGGCTGGCTCACCGCGCACGCGTCGAGCGTGCGGGTCACCACCCCGTACGAGAACGAGCTCGTCGTCATGCACGAGGGCGCGTCCGGCGGCGGCAAGTCGGAGATGTGCCAGGAGATCCGCCGTCGGGAGGACGGGCGCATCCTGCTCGGCACCAACGTCGTGACCGAGGAGCCGTACGTCATCACGCTGTCCGAGACGAGCCGCCTCGAGCCGGTGACGGACGACATGACGTCGTGCCACCGGTCGCTGCAGAACGGCGGCGGCAAGCTCGTCATCACCGACGCCGAGGACGGCTGGTTCGTCCGCGTGGACAACCTGCAGGCGTACGGCGACGACGTGCACCTCGAGCGCGTGTTCATCCACCCCGACGAGCCGCTCGTCTTCTTCAACCTCGACGGCGTCCCCGACGCGACGTGCCTGCCGTGGGAGCACACGCTCGACTCGGACGGCACCCCGTGCCCGAACCCGCG
>CBINDH010000456.1:0-2090 GCA_966249365.1 uncultured Xylanimonas sp.
ACCGTGGCCGAGGTCCAGCCCTTCTGGCACAGCCCGCCCCTGTTCGTGGGGAACTCGCGGGGCACGACGTCCACGGTCGCCGCGGTGGGTGTCAGGGCCATCGCGCACTGCAGGGCGCAGTACGGGCAGTGCGTCGCCGTCGTGCCCGTGCTCATACGCGGACCGCACCCATCCGACCGCGGGCGTACACCGCGCCGGTGAGGACGGCGAGCGCGACGTACACCCCCACGAACGCCAGCAGCGCCGGGACGAGCGAGCCGGTCGCCGTCGTGGAGATCGCGAACCCGCGCGGGACCAGGAAGCCGCCGAGGGCGCCGACGGCCCCGGCGATGCCGAGGCAGCCTGCCGCGGCACCCGCGCCGGCCCCCGTCTCGCGGAACACCGCGGGGATCATCCGGTAGACGGACCCGTTGCCGACGCCGGTGGCGACGAACAGCAGCAGGAACGACCCGAGGAACAGCGCGAAGTCGTGCCGGTCGAGGGCGACGACGGCGCCGAGCGTGCCGGCGACCATCGCGCCGAAGGAGGCGATCGTGACGCGGGCACCGCCGACGCGGTCGGCGAGGATGCCCCCGAGCGGGCGGGCCAGCGAGCCGACCAGCGCGCCGAGGAACGCGACCGTGAGCCCGACCTCGGGGAACACGCCGGCCAGGAGCGTCGGGAAGGCGCCCGAGTAGCCGATGAACGAGCCGAACGTGCCGATGTAGATCGCGGAGATGATCCAGGTGTGCGGCAGGCGGGCCGCGGCGGCGAAGGTGCTCGGGTCGGACTTCGCGGTGGTGAGGTTGTCCATGAACCGCCAGGCGAGCACCGCGGCCAGCAGCACCAGCGGGACGAAGACGAGCCCGGCGCGGTCGAGAGCGAGGCCGCCGCCCGCGACGATGACGATCGGCACCGCGAGCTGCACGACCGCGGTCCCGAGGTTGCCGCCCGCGGCGTTGAGCCCGAGGGCGCGGCCCTTCTCGGCGGCCGGGTAGAAGAACGAGATGTTCGCCATCGACGAGGCGAAGTTGCCCCCGCCCAGGCCCGCGAGCGCCGCCACGGCGAGCAGCACGCCGAACGGGACCCCGGGGTGCTGCACGACGACGGCGAGCGCGGCGGTTGGCACGAGCAGCAGCAGCGCGGACACGACGGTCCAGTTGCGCCCGCCGAACAGCCCGACGGCGAAGGTGTACGGCAGGCGGAGGATCGCGCCGACCAGCGAGGGCACGGAGATGAGCCAGAACATCTGGTCGGGCGTCAGGGCGAAGCCGGCGGCGGGGAGCTGCGGGACGACGATCGACCACAGGGCCCACACGGAGAAGCCGAGCAGCTCGGCGAACACGGAGACGGACAGGTTGCGACGGGCGACACGGCGTCCGCGCTCGGCCCAGAAGGCGGGGTCCTCCGGGTCCCAGTGCTCGACCCAGCGGCCTGTTCGCCGGGCGGCGGGGACGGTCGTGGGCGTGGTCTGTACGGCCATGCGGGGCCTCCTTAGCCATGCGCCCGGTGGTCGTCGGGCGTCCTGGTCCGCCGACGGGCGCCGGCCGGGGCCCGGGGGTGTCTCTGGGTTGTCGGGCCGTCCCTCGGAGGCTAGGAAGGTGGTGTTACCGCGCCGCCGTGGGTGCGTGAACTTCCGGTGAGGTCGCACTCACGGCCACGCGGTGGTGGTTGTGAGGTGCGCGGCTCGCAGGGCGGCCGCCAGATCTCACAGCGAGGCTCGGCGGACCGTGAGATTGGCAGTGACGCGAAACACGCATCGGAAAGGTGCATTTAGTCTCACCAGGTGGTTTGGTTGCGCACAGCGGTTTCCGAGCCACGAACGACGACGTCGGAGGACGTAATGGCGCTCCCCACACACGCCCCCTCCCGCCCCGATCCGGGGCAGTCCGCCCAGGACGCCTTGTTGCGTCTGGGCCGACATCTGCGACCCGGCGAGGTCTCCGACGACCTGCGCCAGCTCTTCCTCAAGGGCGGTCGCCAGGGGGACGCGTTCTACCGCGACCGGTGGTCGCACGACAAGGTCGTGCGGTCGACGCACGGCGTCAACTGCACCGGCTCGTGCTCGTGGAAGGTGTACGTCAAGGACGGCATCATCACGTGGGAGACCC
>CBINDH010000457.1:0-2088 GCA_966249365.1 uncultured Xylanimonas sp.
CGCTGGAAGAGCTTGCGGCGGCGGGGGTGAGACACGCACGGTGGTCGGCCCCGGAGGAGGGGGTGGCGGGGGCGGCGGCGGCGACGCGCAGAAGGCGACGCTGACGGTGACCGTGAAGCCCGCGAGCGACGCAGACGCGACGAGTCCCGCGAAGACCACGAAGGACCACCGGTTCGCGGCCGACGTCGACCCCGGCGCCTGGGACGTCAGCCCAACCAGGAGGGAGCCGCCGACGGCGAGGACGCCCACGAACAACGCGGACACGAGCGCCCACAGCGGGCGGAACACGCGGTTGTCGCCGCTCGGTGCGTCCACGTGTCCCCCGTCCGTCGGAGTCGTCAGAGCCTCGACGCCAGGATCGACGTCACGAGCACGCCGCGCGCTCCCACGTCGTACAGCGCGTCCATCGTCTTGTTCATCGTGGCGCGCTCGACCATGACCCGCACGGCCGACCAGCCCGACTCGTGCAGCGGGGACACCGTCGGCGACTCGAAGCCCGGCGTGATGCCGACCGCCGCCTCGAGCAGGTCGTTCGGGACGACGTAGTCCATGAGCACCCACATCCGGGCGGTCAGCACACCCTGCAGGCGGCGGGTGAGCACCGAGATCCCGTTGGTGAGGTCGGCGTCGGCGCGGCGGATCAGCACGGCCTCGGACCGGAGGATCGGCTCGCCGAACACCTCGAGCCCGGCCGCGCGCAGCGTCGTGCCGGTCTCGACGACGTCGGCGATCACGTCGGCCACGCCGAGCTGCACCGACGACTCGACCGCGCCGTCGAGGTGGACGATCGCGGCGGGCTCGACACCCTGCTCGGCGAGGTGGCGGCCCACGAGCGTCGTGTACGACGAGGCGACGCGCCTGCCCGCGATGTCGGCCACCGATGTCATCGTCCCGGCGGGCGCGGCGAAGCGGAACGTCGACCGCGCGAACCCGAGCGGGAGGTGCTCGACGGCGTCCGCGCCCGAGTCGAGCAGCAGGTCGCGGCCCGTGATGCCGGCGTCGACGGTGCCCGCGCCGACGTACACGGCGACGTCGCGCGGGCGAAGGAAGAAGAACTCGGCGTCGTTGTCGGGGTCGGCGAGCACGAGCTCGCGGCTGTCGCGCCGCTGCTTGTAGCCCGCCTCCCGGAGCATCTCGACGGCGGGTTCGGACAGGGAGCCCTTGTTGGGCACGGCGATGCGGAGCACGGGGATTCCTCGTTCGGCGGGGTCAGGTCAGGGGTTCGGCGGCGGCGTGCGCGTCACAGATGCGCGTACACGTCGTCCAGCGTCAGGCCCTTGGCAACCATGAGCACCTGCAGGTGGTACAGCAGCTGCGAGATCTCTTCGGCCGTGCGCTCGTCGGACTCGAACTCGGCGGCCATCCAGACCTCCGCCGCCTCCTCCACGATCTTCTTGCCGATCGCATGGACGCCGGCGTCGAGCTCCTTGACGGTGCCCGAACCCTCCGGGCGGGTCACGGACTTCTCGGTCAGCTCGGCGAACAACGCGTCGAAGGTCTTCACGCCGCTCAGCCTAGGCGACGGGGCCCCTCCCCTCCCGGCTCGCCCGGTGGGCGGACGCGCCCGGTGCGTGGTTCCTGCAGGCTTGGCACACTATTTCTGAGACGCCGAGGGAAGCGCCGCTCGAAGACCTACGACCGTCGCCACGGCCGCCTGCGCCGCCTCGTAGCCCTTGTCCTCCGCCGAGCCCGGAAGGCCTGCCCGGTCGAGCGCCTGCGCCTCGTCGTCGCAGGTCAGCACCCCGAAACCGACCGGGACGCCGGTGCGCACCGACACGTCCGTCAGGCCCAGGGTCGCGGCCTGGCACACGTAGTCGAAGTGCGGGGTGCCGCCCCGGATGACGACGCCGAGCGCCACCACCGCGTCCGCCCCGGCGGCGACGGCGCGCGACGCCGCGACGGGCAGCTCGAACGAACCCGGTACACGGATCTCCGTGACGTTCGTGACACCGGCGTCCGCGAGCGCCCGCCGGGCTCCGTCGAGAAGTCCGTCCATCACCTGGGTGTGCCAGCTCGCTGCGACGACGACGACGTTGAGGCCGTGTCCGTCGACGGTGAGTGTGGGTGCTCCCTTGCCGCTCATGCGTT
>CBINDH010000458.1:0-2075 GCA_966249365.1 uncultured Xylanimonas sp.
CAGGAGGTCGCGCGCCGCGTCGAGCACCGCCCTGCGCTGCAGCACGCGGTGCTCGGCGAGGGTCGCGGCGTTGATGCGCGGCACGGGACCTCCTGGAGCCGTTCAGTCGACGAGGGCTGCGAGCCGTCCGTCCAGCATCTGCAGGACCCGGTCGCAGTGGTGCAGCACGTCGTGGTCGTGGGTCACCATAACCGTCGCGACCCCGTGCTGGTGGGCCTCGCGCGCCAGCAGCGCGACGATCTCCTGGCTGCGGGCGCGGTCGAGCGCCGCGGTCGGCTCGTCGACGAGCAGGACGCGGGGCCGGGTCACCAGCGCCCGTGCGATCCCGACGCGCTGACGTTCGCCGCCCGAGAGGGTGTCGGGGCGCCGGTGGGCGCGGTGGGCCATCCCGACCTCCTCGAGCAGCGTCATCGGGTCGCGCGGGTTCTCGACGTTCCCGAACCGCAGCGGCAGGCGGAGCTGGTCGACCGCGGTCAGGGCCGGCACGAGGTTGCCGCTCTGGAAGACGAACCCGATGTGGGTGCGACGCAGCGTCGCCAGCTCGCGGTCGGATGCCGCCACCAGGTCGGTCTCGCCCACGTGCACCGCACCCGACGTCGGCCGCAGCAGGCCGCCGGCGACGGCGAGCAGGCTGGACTTGCCGGAGCCGGACGGGCCGACGACGGCGAGGAGCTCGCCGGGCTCGACGGTCAGGGACACCTCGTCGAGCGCGCGGACGACGGCGTCCCCGTCGGTGTGCGTGACGACGACGTCGGACAGCCGCAGGCCGGTCGCGGTCGTGGTGGTGGTCATCGGTTGCCTCCGAGAGCGGTCAGGGGGTCGACGCGGGTGATGCGCAGGACGGCCACGGCGGCGCCGATCATGCCGAGCACGACGAGCAGCACGCTGGCCACCGTCACGGGCGTCGCCTCCAGGGCGAAGGGCATCGAGGTCGCCGAGATGGCGGCCCCCAGCAGGAGCCCGACCCCGACGCCCAGCGCGGTGGACACGAGAAGGAGGACGGCCGACTGGGTCAGGCTGTCGAGCAGCAGGTAACGCTTGCTGGCCCCCATGGCGCGCAGCACGGCGATCTCGTGCTTGCGCTGGATCGTGACGACCGTGAAGAACGCGCCGACGACGAGTGCCGAGATCGCGTACAGGAACCACTGGATGAGCTGGAGCGTGGAGATCTCCGCGGTGAAGCCGGGGGAGGCCCCGAACGAGTCCTCGAGCGTCAGCGACGTGGTGTCGGCTGCCTCGTCGGCGGCCGGGAGGTCGAGCGTCGCGCCGTCGGCACCGCGCACGGCGACGGCGCTCGCCTCGTCGTAGACGTGGGCGGGGGCGGTCTCGCCGGGCCGGACGCCGGCGCGGATCTCCTGCCAGGTGCGCAGGTCGACGTACCCGACGTCGACGTGCCCGAACGTGTGCTGGCCGTCGAGGAAGCCGACGACCTCGAGGCGGGTGCCGATCTGGTCGATGGTGACGACGTCGCCGACGGCGACCCCGTCGTCCTGCAGGGTGCCGGCGAGCACGATCTCGCCGGGTCCGCTCAGCGCGGTCCCGGCCGCGGCGGCGGGGGAGAGCCAGGTGCCTGGCTCCACGCCGAACAGCGACAGGTCGATGTCGGTCCCGTCGTCCGTCTGGGTGTTGACCATGGTCACGCCGAACGGCCCGGCGTCCTCGACGCCGTCGACGTCCGCCCACTGCTCGGCGAGGCCGACGTCGACCACCGAGCGGGTGAACGCGGCGCTCTCGTCGACGTCACGCTGGAAGCCGAACGACGTGACGGGCAGCTTCTGCAGGGCGGAGACGCCGTCGTTGACGAGCCCGACCGACAGGCCGGAGAGCAGGACCATCAGGACGCTGATGAGAGCCACGACGGACCCCATGAGCGCGAACCGGTGGCGCGCGAACGCCAGCTCACGAAAGGCAAGGAACACAGCGCCACCCCATCTTTGTCGACAACACGTCGGAAAGAGTACACGGGTTTTGTCGACGCACTGTCGGGATGTACCGTCGCCTAGGTAACCAACCCCCCTGAGCGCACCGCACGAGGAGCAGCGCATGTCCGAGACGCCCACCCCCATCCCACGCAG
>CBINDH010000459.1:0-2064 GCA_966249365.1 uncultured Xylanimonas sp.
CTTTCGCGTATCCCGGAGTGGCGCCTTGGTGACCGAGGGCTGGTGGCCTCAGGCCGCCGCGGCCAGGCGCTCCAGCCCCGCGATGCCGGCGACCGCGTGCTGCTTGAACCGGCCGACGACGGCGCGCACCTCGGCCCGCGCGGCCTCCTCGGGTGGCACACGCGCGGGGTTGAGCAGCACGGTGTGGGCCCAGGCGGCCACGTCGGGGTCGGCCATGAACGCGGCAGCAGAACGCGCCCCGGCGGCTTGCTGTGTCACCCAGTCGGCCGTGGTGCTCCAGTAGCCGGACGCGGGGCACAGCCGGTTCTTCTCGGCGTCGGGCCGGTCGTGGCGCGTCCCCTCGACGTGGCCCGCGAGCGCGGCGCCGAAGCACGGGAATCCCGCGCGGATCGGTTGCAGCGTCAGTCGGTCGTCCCAGATGGGCACCACCGGCCTGCGCTGGAGCCCGTACGCGGCGCAGTGCACGACGACGGCTCCGGGCGCGACCGCGACCTCGCCGTCGTCGAGCCTCAGCCGCCCGGGCGCGACGCGGCGCAGGTGCCCCAGCCGGACCACGTCCGTGACGGAGCGCAGCAGGTCGAGCTCCCACCGGCCGAGGGTCGGCGTCCGGGCCATGGTCGGCGTGATGTGGGGGTCGACCCGCAGCATGATCCCGGCCTCCTCGAGCCGGAGGAACAGCTCGTCCACCGACGACGCCCCCGCGGCGGCGACCATGAGGTCGGTCGCCATGGTGAGGAACACGGCGGGGTCGGGCTGGATGCAGGCGCGGTCGAACATCCAGGGGTCGCGGGGCCGCACCCAGCAGATGGCGTCGGGATCGAGGCCGCGGCCCAGCAGCCACACGATCGCGTCGGTCGCCGTCTTGCCGGCGCCGACCACCACGTACCGTTCGGCGTCGGCCGCCGCCGGCAGCCCGCCGACGGCGCCGACCCGCGCGCCGTCGTCCACCTCGAACGGCGGCGGGGAGAGCGCGGGGATGGACGGCGCCAGGTACCGGGCGTCGACGACGCGTCGCCGTACGCGGACGTCGACCTCGCGCCCCGAGCCGACGTCGACGACGCGGCCGTCGCGATACTCGTGCCCGCCCAGCAGCTCGACCCGACCCGTCGGCAGGAGCCGCTCGGTGAGCAGGCGCGCGTAGTAGTCGCAGACCTGCGGGCCGGTGGCGCGCTCGTGCAGTCCGCGCTCCGGCCCGGAGTCCTGGACACGACCGTCGCCGAGCCGGGTGGATGCGACGCCGTAGAGCTGGGACGCCTGGTGCAGCCGCACGAACGGGTAGGCGTCGAGCCAGTGCCCGCCGGGCGCCGCGCGCCGGTCGACGAGCGTCGCGTGCGCCGACGGGTCGGCGTCGACCAGGGCGTCGACGAAGGCCATCCCGGCCGCCCCGGCGCCGACGACGAGGTAGTCGGTCTCCAGGGAGCGGACCATCCCTCCACTGGAGCACCGCAGCGGGCGCGGGTCAACGGCCGCAACGGGTGATCCCGCGGGCGAGGCCGACGGTGCGACTCAGTCGTCGACGGGTACCCGCGTGCCTCGCCGTTCTGCGTGCCGACGCGACAGTCGACGTCCTCGGTGCCGTCCGGTTCGAGAGCGGACCGAACGCCGAGTGGACAGGGCTTGCGCCTGTGATGATGTGCCCATGGTCGACGTCGTCGGTGACCTGCTTCCGTATGCGGTGGGCGTCGCTCTCAGCCCGGTCCCGCTCATCGCGGTCCTTCTCGTGCTGGGGGCGCCGGCGGGCAGGATCAGCGGTGCGACCTTCGTCGTGGCGCGCGTGGTCTCCGTCGCTGCCGTCGCGGCGCTCGCCGCCCTCGTTGCCGACATGTTGCCCGAGTCGAGCGGAACCTCGCCGCTGGGGAACCTGCTGCGGATCAGTCTGGGCGCTGTCCTCATGGTCTGGGCCGTCGTCAAGATTGCCCGTCAGCGGGACGGCTCGAAGGACCGGGTCGAGCCGGCCTGGATGGTCACGTGGGGGAGCGCCTCCCCGTCGCGGTCGGCCCGCATCGGCGTGGTGCTCTCCGTCGCCAATGTGAAGGAGCTGGTGTTCGGGGTCGGTGCCGGGCT
>CBINDH010000460.1:0-2047 GCA_966249365.1 uncultured Xylanimonas sp.
TCGCGCGCCGGCCGACGCGGCGTCAGCGTCGTCGTCCACCCCCACGCCTCCCAGGCCAGCAGGCCCGCGAGCGCGATGGCGAACGGCCACACGACGGGCACCCACCGCCGGCGCTGCTTGCGTCCGTCCTCCGCGACGAGCTCGGGGTCGACGTCGGCGACGAGCGGTGCCGTCGAGGACTCGTCGGCGCGGTGGACGTACGGGACGCCGAGCTGGTCGGCCGTCGCCTGGAGCGTCGCCTCGTCGATGCGTGAGACGGCGGGGTCACCGGTGTCCCAGTCCTCGATCCAGCCGGGTTCCTCGGCGGCGCCGTCGGGGTCGTCCTCGTAGCCGGTGTGCTCGCGCATCCGGCCACCCTCCGCGGTGCCGTACCCGAGCACGGCGCCGCCGTCGACCAGGGGAGCGAGGTCCGCGTAGGAGCGGGGCGTGCCCTCGGCGGTCTGCTCGCCGTCGGACAGGAAGAAGACGAGGCGGGTGTCCTGCGGGCGGGCCTCCTGGGCGCCCTCGAGCGCGGACCGCACCTCGTCCAGCGGGCGGTCCGTGAGCGACCCCGTCGAGTGCCACGTGATCTCCTGCCGCAGCGTCTGCGCCCAGGACTCGATCGCACGCGCGTCCGTGGTCAGGGGGAGCTGGCGGGTCGCGCCCGAGTCGAACGCGATGATCGAGTAGCGCGCGCCCGGCAGCGAACGGGTCAGGTCGACGAGGTCGTGCCGGACGCCGTCGAGCCTCGTCCGGTCGCCCGGGCCCCAGTCCTGCGCGGCCATCGAGCCGGTGCGGTCGACGACGAAGAACACCGCGACGTTCGCGACCGCCGTCTGCGACGACGACGCCGGCACCGACGGGCCGAGGCCGATGATCGTGACGACGCCGAGCACCGCCGCCCTCCGCGCCCACGCGAGCCGCGACCCGCCCGAACGCAGCGCGAGCCCGCACACCGCGGCCAGGGCGCCCACGACCGTGAGCAGCAGCCACCACGGGACCAGGGGTTGCAGCGTCATCTCACTCCCTCGCCCGCCAGGCCGCGACCAGCAGCACGCCGAACGCCGCGAGCAGCGCGACGAACGCCGCGCGGGGCGTGTCGGTGACGACGACGGGGGCGTCGGCGTCAAGCTCGACGGCCTGCTGGCCGAGCACGTCGTCGACCAGCGCGGGCACGGTGCCCGGGTCGTCGGCGGCGAGGTGGAGCCCGTCGCGCGACTCGATCTCGGCGCGCAGGTCGTCGGACGCCGGGCCCGTCCCCGGCGCCAGTGCGTACAGCCGGATGCCACGCGACGTCGTCAGGTCGGCCGCCTGGGCGAGCGTGTAGAGAGGGTCGCCGGCCACCTCGTTGTCCGTCGCCAGGACGATCGACCGGGACCGGTCGGTGGCCTCCAGGTCGAAGGTGAGGGCGCACGTGGCGAGGCCGTCGCCCACCAGGCTCGACCCGCCGTCGCCCGCGGACGTGCCCGCGAGGAGACGCCGCAGCGCGTCGTCGGACTCGTCGCCGGAGGTCAGCTCGCGGTCGTCGTCGGCGATCCACTCGGCCTGCGCGTCGAGCGCGGCGCGCGTCTCGGCGAGCTCGTCGCGCATCATCACGTAGTCGTCCGACAGCGGGAACACCGTGTGCGCGCTCGAGTCCCACGCCACGAGAGCCACGCGCTCCCCGGAGAAACCCGTCACGAGCTCCTCGAAGACGCCGATCACCTGGGCGTTGTACGCCGCCATCGAGCCGGAGACGTCGAGGCACAGCACGATGTCCCGCGTCGCGAGGCGCGACGACGTCACCGACGCCTCGTGCGGCCGCGCCGCCAGCACCGCTGCCGCGCCGACCGCGCCGGCCAGCGCGACGACGGCGACCGTGACCAGCGCCCGGCGGAACCGCAGCAGTCGCCGCACCTCGGGCACCTGGGTCACGAACGCGGAGTTGGCCACCCACAGCACGTCCCGGGCCGAGGGCCGCCGCCGGGCTTGCAGCCACGCGACGGCGACGACGCCGGCCACCGCGACCAGGACGGCGACCAGCGCCCACGCCCACAGCAGCCCGCCGCTCACCATGCCTCCACCAGCC
>CBINDH010000461.1:0-2047 GCA_966249365.1 uncultured Xylanimonas sp.
AGTACCTGCACGTCGGCGGCGACGAACCCACGGCGATGACGGACCGGTACGGGCACGAGGGGTTCGCCGCCTTCGTGGAGCGGGCCGTCGCCATCGTGCACGACCTCGGCAAGAAGACGGTCGGGTGGAACGAGTACGCCGAGACCGCGCTGCAGCCCGGGGATGCCGTCCAGTACTGGTCCGGGACGACGGACCACGCGCGCCGGGCCGTCGCGCAGGACGGCGCCCGGCTGGTCCTCTCGCCCGGCGAGGACTCCTACCTCGACATGCGCTACGGGCCGACGACGCCCATCGGGCTGCACTGGGCCTGCTCGCGCGAGTGCGACTTCCCGCAGTACTACGACTGGAGCCCGCACGACGTCGTGGACGGCGTCGACGACGCGGACATCCTCGGCGTCGAGGCGCCGATGTGGTCCGAGACGATCCGCGGCGGAGAGCAGGCGGAGTTCATGGCGTTCCCGCGCGTGCTGGCCCATGCCGAGATCGGGTGGAGCCCCGAGGCGTCGCGGTCCGCCGACGGGTTCGCGCAGCGGCTCGCCGCCGTCGGACCGCGGCTGGTCGTGGCGGGCACGAACTTCTACGACACGCCGCGCACGGCCTGGCAGACGGCGCTCGCCGGGACGGACGAGGCGGGGCCGGGCCCGACCTACGACGTCGGGCTGCTGGCGGCACCCGGCACGGTCCTGGCGGCGGAGGGGTCGCAGGTGGTGGCCGACACGGTCGACGACGCCGACGGGCGCAGCGCGTCAGCGCTGACCGAGCCGCTGAGCGCCGTCGTCGACTGGGGCGACGGGACCGCCGAGACACCCGCCTCGTTCTCGACGGTGGCGCCGCGCGGCGTGCTGTCGGCCTCGGGGCTGTACACGATCTCGGGCGAGCACGACTACGCCGGACCGGGGACCTTTCACGGGACGGTCAGGGCGTCCGACGGGCGGACGGCCTCGTTCACCGTGACGGTCGGCTGACGCGGACGCCGGACGCTCAGGGTCGGCGGGCCGTCAGCGAGAACGTCACGGGCATCCGGCTGCGCTCCGGCTCGGGCCAGGCGTATCCGCCGTCGACCTTGACCATGCGTGGGCTGAAGATCCAGGGCAGCACGGTGCCCTCGTCGAGCCGTTCGACGCGCAGCCCGGCGCCGATGACGGCGTTGACGACCTCCGACAGCGGGTGCGGCCACTCGTACGTGCGCGTGTGCTCGACCTTGCCGGTACCCGAGTAGGTGGTGTCGTCGTCCCACACCTGGGCGGCGCCGTCGTTGAAGTAGCGGTAGACGGTCCGCAGGTCGGGGGCGTTCTCGTCGAGCGCATACATCGCCGGGTGGCCGTCGCGGATGTAGAACAGGCCCCCGGGCCGCAGGAGCCCGGCGATCTGCGCCGCCCAGCGGTCGAGGTCGTCGAGCCAGCAGATCGCGCCGATCGACGTGTAGACGACGTCGAAGTCGGGCGTCGTCTCGCCGCGGGCGGCGGCCGCGCGCACCGCTGCCGCGGCGTCGAGCACGTCGGTCTCCACCCAGGCCGCGCTCAGGCCGTGCCGCTGCGCGCGCCGGGCCGCCGAGGTGAGCGCGGCGGGGGAGAAGTCGACGCCGGTGACGCGCGCGCCCGCCTGGGCGAACGAGAGGGTGTCGGTGCCGATGTGGCACTGGAGATGGACCACGTCGAGGCCGTCGACCGTGCCGCGGGGCAGGAAGGGTGCCATCGCCGCGAGGTCGTCGCGCACGACGCGCGAGAGGTGCGCGTCCTCGAGCTCGGCCTCGGCGGTGTAGCCCTCCTCGTGGATCGGGACTCGGTCTTCCCAGTTGGCGAGGTTGGCTGCGCGGCCTTCCTCCCAGGAGACGTGGGCGGTGATGTCGACGGGCTCGGACATGGCGTCAGCGTAGGCGCGGCGGTCAGCCCTGCGGGGCGTACCGCACCATCCAGGTCTCGGGTTCGTCGAGCCCGGTCCAGCCGTGCTGCGGGTAGAGGTCGGCGCCCTCGGACGAGGCGCGGAGCAGGATCCGCTTGAGGTGCAGCGGCTCGAGGTCTTCCAGGATCCCCGCGACGAGGGCGTG
>CBINDH010000462.1:0-2046 GCA_966249365.1 uncultured Xylanimonas sp.
CGGGCGCGCGCGTCGGCGGGCATCGTCGTGCCGCCCCTCGCCGAGGTATGGGAGCGCCGGCGCCGGTTGTGAGCGCCAGAGCACGGGACGGCTGCGGCCTGGCCAGCGCGAGACGCACGCGCGGCCCGTACGGTGGTCGTTCGTGGACTCCGCCCTGCTCAGCCTCGCCGCCATCCTCGGCGCCGTCGCGCTCGCACCTCTGCTGGCGACGTGGTCGAAGCGGTTCCTGACCGTGCCGCTGCCGGTCGTCGAGATCGTGCTCGGCATGCTCATCGGCCCCGCGGTGCTCGGCCTCGTCGAGCCCGGCGGGCTGCCGCAGCAGCTCGGCCGCATGGGCATCGCCGCGATCCTCTTCATCGCCGGGTACGAGCTCGACTACCGCCGCATCACGCGCCGCCAGCTCGGCTGGGCGTCCGGCGGGTGGCTCCTCTCGCTCGCGCTCGCGGTGCTCGCGGGCGTCGGCGTCGCGTTCGCGGCGGACGCCGGTGGCCTGGAGGTCGTCTCCGGGCCGGGCGTCTCGCTCGTCACGGCGGGGGTGTTCATCGGCATCGCGCTGACGTCGACGGCGCTGAGCACGTCGCTGCCGGCTCTGCGTGACGCGGGCGAGACCACCACGCGGTACGGGCGCGCCATCATCGCGGCGGGCACCGTGGGGCAGCTCGCCCCGCTGCTGGCCATCTCGGTCATCTTCGGCGGCCGGGACACGTGGTGGTCGGCGCTGGCCCTCCTCGTGTTCGTCGGGCTCCTGGCCGCGGTCGTGCGCGCGTCCCGGCGTGGCCTGCCCGGGTGGGTCCGCCACGTCATGACGGTGACGATGCACACGTCGGGCCACTTCGCGGTCCGCCTGGTGGTGTTCGCGATCGCGCTGCTCGCCGCCGCGAGCGTCGAGGTCTTCGGCATCGACATGCTCGTCGGCGCGTTCGCGGCGGGCGTGCTCGTCCGCCGGCTCGTCAGCAACGTCGAGGACACCGAGCGCGAGGTCCTCGAGCACAAGTTCCAGGGGATCGCGTTCGGGCTGCTGACGCCGCTGTTCTTCGTCATGACCGGCGTCTCGTTCGACCTGCCAGGCCTGGTCGCCCAGCCTCTCGCCCTCGCGCTCGTGCCGGTGTTCATGCTGGTCATGCTCGTCGCCCGCGGGTTCCCCGGGTCGCTCGTCCTGCCGCGCGACGCGTCGGCGCGCGACCGGTTCGCCGCGATGTTCTGGACGAGCCTCGGCCTGGCCGTCATCGTCGTCGTCGTCAACGTCGCCCAGGAGCGCGGGGCGATCAGCCCGGTGCTCGGCTCCGCGATGGTGGGTGCCGGCATGCTCAGCCTGCTGTCGTTCCCGACGGCCGCCCTGGCGATCCGTCGCGGGCGCACCGAGGCCGACGCCGACGCCGCGGAACCGCTCGGCTACGGCATCACCGACTGACCCGGCGCCGCGGGGCGGCTCGAGGCACGCCCGGCGTGTGTGAGATCCTGGTGGCCAGGACCCGTCCCAGGGTCTCCGGACGAGGGGTGCCGTACCCGGTCAGCGACAAGACGGCCCAGGGAGCTGATCATGTCCTGGCTCGTCCTCACCGCCTCCGGCCTGCTCGAAGCCGTGTGGGCCACCGCCCTGTCGCGGTCCCAGGGGTTCACCCGCCTCACCCCCACCCTCGTCTTCGCCGTCTCCGTCATCCTGAGCATGGCCGGCCTCGCCATGGCGATGCGCTCCATCCCCGTCGGCACCGCGTACGCGGTGTGGGTCGGCATCGGCGCGGCCACCACCGTGGGCTACGCCATGGCCACCGGCGCCGAGCCGTCGTCGCTGGTCCGCATCGCGCTCATCGCGGGTCTCATCGCGTGCGTCGTCGGCCTGAAGCTGACCGAGGCGCCCGGCGCGCACTGAGGGCTGAGCCCCGTCGAAGCCGTGTGGTTTCGACGGGGCTCGACCGTCACAGGGTGGCCCGGACCGCGCGCGCTGCCGCGACCCGGTTGCGCCGCGACGCCGTCGTCTCCTCGTAGCCGCGCGTCTTGAGGCCGCTGTCCGGGTTCGCCCAGACGAGCGCCGGGTCGACGGCGTCG
>CBINDH010000463.1:0-2043 GCA_966249365.1 uncultured Xylanimonas sp.
AGCCGGGCGCCCCCGGGTCGCATGGTCCTGCAGGCCCGGCCGGCCCCGCGGGACCGCCCGGCGACGCCGGGCCGCCCGGCCCGCCGGGCGTGAAGGGCGACCCCGGCGAGCCGGGCCCTCGCGGGCCGCAGGGGGCGGCGGGCACGGCCCTGCCCGGCACCTACTCCTGCCCTGAGGGCCAGTTCGTCACCGCGCTGACGATCGCGAACGACGGCGTCGTCACCCTGACCTGCGCCGACCTGATCACCCCCTGAGGAGGGACCCATGGCCACAGGCTTCTACCTGCTCGACCACCGAAACCGTGTCCAGCAGTACGGCGCCAAGCGCCGCGGCGGCAACCGGCCGACCGGAACCATCGTTATCCACACGGCCGAGAACGTGGCCGACCAGGTGGGCGACGACCTCGGCGCCGAGAGCGTCGCACGGTACTGCACCACCCGCGGCGACTACGGCGCCTACCACCGCCTCGTGGACGCCGACAGCATCATCCCCATGGTGCCGTTCGGGTACGAGACCTGGCACTGCACCAAGACCAACCCGTGGTCGATCGGCATCTCCATGGCCGTGGAGGCGGGCGACTGGAAGCGGTACGGCGCCGACTACACCACGCGCGTCCTGCGCAACGCGGCCAAGGCGGCGGCCGAGGCGGTGCGCGACCTCAAGAAGCACTGGGGCGTGGACGTGCCGATCGTGCACATCAGCGGCGCCGCCGCGCGGGCCAAGAAGCCTGGCTTCGTCGGCCACGGCGAGACCGACCCCGGGCGCCGCAGCGACCCGGGCGCCAACTTCGACTGGGGCCGCTTCCTCGGCATGGTCCGCGAGGAGCTCTCCGCCAACACCGCCCGGGCTGTCGCCGAGCCGGTCAGCTTCCACACGGAGTACGCGCTGCGCACCACCCAGGTCCGCGAGGCGCCCGGCGGCGCCGTCGTGCGCACCATGTACGTCGGCGAGACGGCCTCCATCATCGACGGCTCCGGCATCAAGCGCGACGGCTGGGCGCACTGGTGGGGCGAGACGACCTCGGGCAACTGGGTGTGCCTCACGGACTTCGACCGCACGCGGCCGCACCACACGCGCGAGGTCACCACCGAGACCCACCCGCACGACGAGCCGGGCCGCGGCCAGCAGGACCGCGCACTGTCGGTCGGGACCCGCTTCACCGTCTGGGACGGCAGCGGCACGAAGGTCGACGACGTCTGGTGGGTGCAGTCCACCGCGGGCAACTGGATCCGCTCCGTCGACACCCGCAAGATCATCTCCAACCCGGAAGGCTGACCATGTCCACCACCCAGCAGGAGCACCCCGTCCGCGCCGCGCTGCGCACCTTCCTCCAGGTCTGGCTCCCGGGTCTGGCGGCCGCGCTGGTCGTCATCCCCGAGGTCGTGCAGATCATCGTGGAGGAGACCGGCGACGCGATGCCGGAGAACCTGCGCCTCGTGCTCGCGGGCATCGTGACCGCGTGCGCCGTCGTCTCGGCGATCCTGGCGCGCATCATGGCGATCCCGGCCGTCGACCGGCTGCTCGAGCGGCTGCTGAGTCTCGGCTCGGCGCCGGAGGGCGAGGTGCGCGTCGTGCTCACGCCCGACGAGCGCCGCCTGATCGACGACGTGCGCGCCACCGAGGACCGCTGACTGTCAGACCCCCTGGCTACACTGCGCCCCCGCCCACCTCTTCGGAGGTCGGGCGGGGGCGCTTCGTCGTGCGCCGGGTCTAGTTGTCCCGCCAGGGGAACACGACCTCGGCCGTGTCGTCGCTGACCGGCACCCCGCCGCCGAAGGTCTCGACCCACGCCACCTGCAGCTCGGAGAGGGCGGTCTGGTAGGTCAGGGCATGCCCGTGCCGCACGGTGACCATGACGGAGGACTGGCGGTCGCCCTGGTGCTGCTGCCGCTGTCGTAGGTACCAGCCGAAGCCGTCGCGGTGGCCGCCGCCGGGCAGGTACTCCCGCTCGCGCTCAATCGTGGCGTAGGCGTCGTGCTCGGGCTGCGGGCCGGTCACGAGCCAGTAGCCGGTGCGCTCGGCGTCTCCGTCGCCCTCGCGGAC
>CBINDH010000464.1:0-2016 GCA_966249365.1 uncultured Xylanimonas sp.
GGCCCCGAGGAGACGCGCCGCGTCGGCTTCGGCTCGCTCTGAGCTGAGCTCCGGTCGCCGGGGGGTCCGCCCGCCGGCGACCCCGCTCAGGCCGCCAGGCCCAGGCGGTCCATGCGCCGCGTGTGCTCGGCCGTGAGCTCCCCCCTCGCCCACGCCACGGGGTCCACGGGCGCATCGCCCGGCGCCGCGGCGTCCGCGGCGCGCTGCGCCAGCGCGGCGAGCGCGGGGCGGGTGGCCAGCAGCTCCTGCGCGAGCGACAGCGACTCGCCGACGACGCGGCGGCCCCACAGGGCCAGGCGCGACCCGAGCCGCGGGTCGGCGTCCACGGCCACGCGGATCACCGACGTCACGCGGTCGCGCTCGTCCTCGCCGTAGGACAGAGCGCCGAGCACCGCGCCCGCGTCCTCGGCGGGCAGCCCCTGCGCGAGCAGACGGCACAGGTCGGTCGACACGCCGTGGCCGACCACGCCCTTGAGCAGCCCCTCCCACCAGTCCGACTCCGGCGTCCGGGCCTCGAACGAGTCGAGCACGCCGTCGAACGGTGCCATGAGCGCGACGGCGTCGACCCCGCGGGCCTCCCCGATCGCCAGGAGGTCCTGCTGCTGCTCGCCGACGCGCAGCGCGACCATCATCATGCGGTGCGCCGACTCGAGGTCGGGCGCGTCACCCGTGTGCTCGCCGACGAGGCCGAAGAGTCCCAACCGCACGTAGGCCGCCAGACCGGTGAGCTCGAGCAGGGGGGCGTCCTCGGAGGTCGTCATGCCGCCCAGGATACGGTCGGGGCCCCGCGGCGGTCGCTGCCGTCAGGTCACCGTGCGGTCGTCGGCCCGCCGAAACCTGGGCACTCGCGTACCATGGCCCCGTACCACGGTTGCCCGGTCGTCCCGTGCAGATTCCCTGCGACGGCATCTCCCTCGGCGGAGAGGGCCGCGCACGTTCTTTCGCGATCGGCTGCCGTCCGCACGGTGTGGCACGCCGACCCAGGTGGTTCCGACAAGCTCGACCACCAGCAGCGCGCGCCGCGCCGCCAACAGACCGAAGGCACTTGTGACCTCCACCGAATACATGGCCGAGCCGGCCGCCGGTACCGCCGCGTCCGCGCTCGCCGCCCCCAACGCCACCAAGGCGCACCACGCCGCCTCGGCGATCCAGCGCCAGGACGTCTCCTTCGCGGACTTCGGCGTCCGCCAGGAGATCGTCGACGCGCTCGCCGACGTCGGCATCACCCACCCCTTCCCGATCCAGGCGATGACGCTGCCCGTGGCCCTCCAGGCGCACGACATCATCGGCCAGGCCAAGACGGGTACCGGCAAGACCCTCGGGTTCGGCATCCCGCTGCTCAACCGCGTCGTCGCACCCGGCGAGCCCGGCTGGGACGACCTCGTCGCGCCCGGCAAGCCGCAGGCCGTCGTCGTCGCCCCCACCCGCGAGCTCGCGGTGCAGGTGGCCGGCGACCTTGCGACCGCGAGCGCCAAGCGCCCGAGCCTGCGCGTCGTCCAGATCTACGGCGGCCGCGCGTACGAGCCGCAGATCGAGCAGCTCAAGAAGGGCGCCGAGGTCGTCGTCGGCACGCCGGGCCGCATGGTCGACCTGCTCAACCAGGGCCACCTCAGCCTGCTGCGCGCCGAGACGATCGTGCTCGACGAGGCCGACGAGATGCTCGACCTGGGCTTCCTGCCCGACGTCGAGAAGATCATCAACATGCTGCCGGCCCGGCGCCAGACCATGCTCTTCTCGGCGACCATGCCGGGCGCGGTCATCGGACTCGCCCGCCGCTACATGTCGCAGCCCACGCACATCCGCGCCACCTCGCCGGACGACGCGGGCGCCACGGTGGCGAACACCAAGCAGTTCGTCTACCGCGCGCACAACATGGACAAGCCCGAGATGGTGGCGCGCATACTGCAGGCCGACGGCCGTGGCCTGGTCATGGTCTTCTGCCGCACCAAGCGCACGGCGGCCGACCTGGCCGACCAGCTCAAGCAGCGCGGTTTCGCCTCCGGCGCCGTCCACGGC
>CBINDH010000465.1:0-2014 GCA_966249365.1 uncultured Xylanimonas sp.
CTCGCCACCCGGCACCTGCTGTCCCTGGGCCACCGGCGCATCGCGGCCGTGAGCGGGCCGGCAGACATGCTCTGCTCGCGCGCCCGGCTCGACGGCTTCCGCACCGCGCACGCCGAGGCCGGCATCGCCGTCGACGAGGACCTCATCCTCCCGGGGAACTTCTACGTCGAGGCCGGGTACCGGGCCGCGCACGACCTGCTGACCCGACCCGACCGCCCCACGGCGATCTTCGCCGGCTCCGACATGGCCGCGCTCGGAGTGCTCCGCGCCGCCACCGAGCTGGGCCTCAGCGTCCCCCGCGACGTCTCCCTGGTCGGCTACGACGACCTCGCGGTGGCCGCCTGGGCGTCCCCGGCGCTGACGACCGTCCGGCAGCCGCTCGAGGAGATGGGCGCGATGGCCACGAAGATGCTCGTCGACCTCATCGAAGGGCGCACACCCCCGACCCGCCGGGTCAACCTCGCGACCGACCTCGTCATCCGGGAGTCGACGGCGCCGCCCGCCTGACGCCATCGGCCCCCGGTCCGCGCAGTCCCGGCCAGGGTAAGGTCGAGCGACGCCCCCGCCCGCACACTCGAAGGCATGATGAACCGCATCTCGTCCCGCATCGGTGCCGCCGCGCTCGCAGGCCTCCTCGCGGTCGTCCCCGTCGCGGGGGCGGTCGCGGCAGCCCCCACGGCGGCGGCGTCGACCATCGCGATCACGTCCTCCGACGACGCCGTCCTCGCCGGCGCGGTGAACGCCGACGTGTCCGACCCGTCCCCCACCCCCGGCGAGGACGCCCCGGCCGCCATCGAGCTCGACCCGGGGTTCCCGTGGATCTTCTTCATCAGCGTCGCCGGCGGCCTCGCCGTCGGTGTCGCAGCCATGGTGATCCTGCACCGCAACGACGCTCGCGAGAAGCAGCGCCGGAACCGCTGACGCCGCAGCCGTAGCAGGATGGGGCCATGTCTTCGACCAACCCCAAGTCCATCCTCTTCATCGGCGGCAGCGGCATCATCAGCCACGCGAGCGTGGCCCGCGCCGTCGAGCAGGGGCACCGCGTCACCCTCCTCAACCGGGGCAAGTCCTCGCAGCGCCCGCTGCCCGACGACGTCGAGACGCTCGTGGCCGACGCGACCGACCACGACGCCGTCGACGCCGTCCTCGCCGGCCGGGACTTCGACGTCGTCGCCCAGTTCCGCGCCTTCCACGCCGACCACGTCGCGCGCGACGTCGCACGCTTCGCCGGCCGCACCGGGCAGTACGTCTTCATCTCGAGCGCGTCCGCGTACCAGAAGCCGCCCGCGCGGGTGCCCGTCACCGAGTCCACGCCGCTCGTCAACCCCTACTGGCAGTACTCGCGCGACAAGATCGCCTGCGAGGACCTGCTCGTCGACGAGATGCGGCGCAACGGGTTCCCGGCCACCATCGTGCGCCCCTCGCACACCTACGACCGCACCCTCATCCCCACCACCGGCGGGTGGGCCGACGTCGCCCGCATGCGGGCAGGCAAGCCCGTCGTCGTGCACGGCGACGGCACCACGCAGTGGACCCTGACGCACACGAAGGACTTCGCGGTGGGCTTCGTGGGGCTGCTCGGCAACCCGCTCGCCGTTGGCGACACCTTCCAGATCACCGGCACGCACGCCCCCACGTGGAACCAGATCTACATGTGGCTGGCCGCCGCGGCGGGCGTCGACAACCCCGAGCTCGTCCACGTCGCGAGCGAGACCATCGCCCGTGTGCTGCCCGAGGACGGCCCCGGTCTCGTCGGCGACAAGGCCCACTCGATGGTGTTCGACTGCAGCAAGCTCCAGGCGCTGGTGCCCGAGTTCGCCACCACGATCACCTACGACGAGGCCGCCTTCGAGCAGGTCGCCTGGTACGACGCCCACCCCGAGGCGCAGCGCATCGACGAGCAGCAGGACGCCGGGTTCGACAAGCTCATCGCGCACGCCCGCTCGATCTGACGTGGGCGCCCGCCGCGCGGTCGGCGGGCGCTTGAGTTCGGCAAACGGCCCTTCACCGAACA
>CBINDH010000466.1:0-2005 GCA_966249365.1 uncultured Xylanimonas sp.
GCGGGGATGGTCGGCGGGGAAGCCGCGCGGCGCCGTCTTGAGGCGGTCGCCGCCGATCTCCCACCCGCTCGACGCGTAGCCGCCGACGATGCGCGCGAGCTGGTCGCCCGTGGAGTCGGCCGCGACGGCGGAGCGGATCGCGAGGAGCCGTGCCGGGCTCGCCTCGTAGAACCCGGCGCCCACCCGCACCCCGGCCGCCGACAGCTCGACGTACCAGCCCGAGGCGGGGGCCGCGGCGACGAACGCCCCCTGGTGCGTCTTGTACGGCGTCTTGTCCTTCGAGAAGCGCACGTCGCGGTAGGGCCGGAACACCTTGGCGGTGCCGAACTCCGGCTCGAGCGCCTCGGTCAGCGCCCGCATGGGGGCGAGCACCTGGTCCTCGTAGACGTCCCGGTGCGCCTCCCAGAAGGACCGGGAGTTGTCGAGCTCCAGGTCCTCGTAGAAGTCGAGCGCGGTGACGGGGAAGCCGGCGAATCCGCTCACCCGGTCAGCGTAGGCCAGCGGGCCCCTACAATCCCGGCCATGGTCGACGACGACATGACCCTGACCGGGCGCGTGGGACGTGCCGTCGAGAGCCTGACCCCGGGGTACTTCGCCCTGGTCATGGGCACCGGGATCATCTCGGTGGGCATGGACCTGGAGGGGTTCGTCGTCCTCTCTCGCATCCTCCTGGCCCTGTGCGTGACCGCGTTCGTCACCCTGCTCTCGCTGACGGCGTGGAGGTTCGTCCGGTTCCGCGCCGCGGCCGTCGACGACTTCATGGACCCCCGTCGCGCGTTCGGGTACTTCACCTTCGTGGCGGGTACCAACGTGCTCGGCGTGCGGCTCGCGCTGGCCGGGTACCAGACGGCCACCGTCGTCCTGCTCGTGTGCTCGGGTCTGGCGTGGCTGGCGCTCGGGTACGTCGTGCCGTGGACGGCGGCGCTGGGCCGCGAGGAGCGCCCCGTCGTCGCGACGGCCAACGGCACCTGGTTCATCTGGGTGGTCGCCAGCCAGTCGGTCGCCGTGGCAGCGGCGACGCTCGAGCCGCACTTCGAGACGGGGCGCCGCGAGCTCGCGCTCCTCGCCATCGTCTCCTGGTCGGTCGGCGTGTTCCTCTACGCGGCCACGGGGATCCTCGTCGCGCTCCGGCTCATGCTCTACAAGTTCGGGCCCGAGGAGCTGACGCCTCCGTACTGGGTCTCGATGGGCGCGCTCGCCATCACGGTGCTCGCCGGGGCGCGCATCGTCGAGATGGCGGACGCCCCGATGGTCGCCGCGACCCGCGGGCTGATCGCGGGCGTCGCCGTCGTGTTCTGGGCGTTCGCGACCTGGCTCGTCCCGGTGCTCGTGGCTGCGGGCTGGTGGCGGCACGTGCGGCGGCGCATCCCGCTGCGCTACGAGGCCACGCTGTGGAGCATCATCTTCCCGCTCGGGATGTACGCCGTCGCGAGCATCTACCTGGGGCGTGCCGACCGGCTGCCGATCGTGGAGTCCGTGGGCAGCGTCGAGCTCTGGGTCGCGTTCGCCGCGTGGGCGCTCGTGTTCGCGGCGATGTGCCGGCACGTCTACCGGACGGTCTTCGCCCGGCCGCGCTGACGGCTCACGCCTCCCGGGGAGCCGCGCCGTGGAGGGCGTGCTCGACGAGTCCCGCGACGATCGACTCGTCGAGGGGCACCTTGAGCACGAGCAGGCGGTGGTAGCAGGCGCCCCAGAGCTGGTCGACGACGATGTCCAGGTCGGCGTCGGGCCGTAGCTGGCCCTTCTCCTGGGCCGCGCGGAGGCGGACGCGGGCGAGCTCGCGCCGGGGCACCGCGTAGCTGCGCGACCAGGCCTCGGCGAGGTCGGCGTCCGTCTGTGCAGCGCCGATGAGCTCCGAGACGGGGCGGGCGGCACCCTCGTCGGTGAGCCACCGGACGAACGAGAGGAGCTGGGCGGTCAGGTCGGCGGCCAGGTCGCCCGTGTCGGGGAACTCGAGCGCCCGCTCGCTCTGGGCGAAGTACGCCTCGGCCGCGAGCGCGCCGGG
>CBINDH010000467.1:0-1992 GCA_966249365.1 uncultured Xylanimonas sp.
GGCGGCCTTTGCTTCGGCGGGGGGCGGGGCCCCCGCCGCGAGCGCCCGCCGGATCACCGTCGACGACTCGGCCATGTAGAGGCCTTCGGCGGGCTCGCGCACCGAGCGCAGCCTGACGTCCTTGAGGTCGGTGTAGTCGGTCAGTCGCGGATCTGCGGGGTCCTCGATACGGGTGACGTCGGGGTGGCTCACCGGCCGATTCTCTCGCGAACCCGAGGCGGCGGGTCGACGACGTCCTCGAGGGCGCGCACACCGCCCGTGCGTCGCCACTCCCCCGGTGTCGTCCCGTGCCGCCGCGTGAACGCCCGGTGGAAGCCCGGCACGGAGTCGTACCCGACGCGCTGCGCGACGCCGGCGACGCTCGCGCCGGGCTCGCGCAGCAGCCTGCCCGCGAGGTCGAGCCGCCACCCGGTCACGTAGGCGGCCGGCGGCTCGCCCACCACCGCGGTGAACTTCTCGGCGAACGCCGACCGGGACAGGTGGGCGAGCGCGGCGAGCGACTCGAGCGTCCAGGGCGCCGCGGGGTCGGCGTGCACGGCGGCGAGCACGGGCCCGAGCACGTCGTCGCGCAGCGCCGCGAGCCAGCCCGACGGCGGCTCCGCGTCGTCGAGCCAGTCGCGCACCGCCTGGACGACGACGACGTCGGCGAGCCGCGCGGTGACGACGTCGCTGCCTCCGCGCGGGTGCTCGGCCTCGTGCGCGATGGCGTCGACGGCGGCCCGCAGCCAGGTGCCGGTCTCGCCGCCGCGGGCGCGGACCACGGGCGGCAGGCTCCGGAGCAGGCGCCCGACGCCGGGGTCGGCAAAGGTGACCGCCCCGCAGACGAGGCGGCCGGGGGCGCCGCCCCCGCCGACGACGAGGTGCTCGTACCGCTCGCCGACCACGTCGCGCTCGAGGTCCCACAGGCCGCGGGCGGGCGCGCCGGGCTCGGAGAGCAGCCGGTGGCCGGTGCCGTGCGGCACCAGGACGAGCTCGCCCGGGACGAGGCCGTGCACGTGCCCGTCGACCTCGATCGACGCCCGGCCCGCGGTGAGCAGGTGGAAGACCGCCGTCCACGGCATCGCGGGCATGTCGATGCCCCAGGGCTCGGTCATGCGCGTGGTCGCGTAGAAGACGCCGGTGAGCTCGAGGTCGCCGAGGACACCGGCCCAGGGGTCCGCCATCTCCTCAGGGTGCGCTGGCGGCGGACGATCAGTCAAGAACTTCGGGTGTACACGCATGGATCGTCCGGCTCCACGGCTCCAGGCTGGAGGCATCCCGGATCGGAAGGAGCAGGACCATGGACATCCTCGTCGTCGGCGCCACCCGCGGGACCGGCCGCGCCGTCACCGACACGCTGGTCGCCGACGGTCACACCGTGACCGCGTTCGGCCGCACCGCCACCGCCACGTTCGACGCAGACCCGCCGGCGGGCCCCGGCACGCTGCACGCCGTCGACGGCGACGCGCTCGACCCCGAGGCCGTCGCCAAGGCGGTCGCGGGGCAGGACGCCGTCGTCGTCACCCTGGGCATCAGCGACAACCCCGTCACCGTGCGGCTGCTGCGCAGGGCGACGACCGCCCTGGACGTGCGGTCGCGGGGCACCGCCGTCGTGCTCGACGCGATGCGCTCCCAGCGCGTGCGCCGCGTCGTCGTGCAGACCACCTACGGGCAGGGCGACACCTGGTCGCGGCTCAACCTCCAGTGGAAGGCGACGTTCCGCCTCCTGCTGTGGCCGCAGCTCCAGGACTCCGCACGGCAGGAGGAGCTCGTGCGCGCGTCCGGCCTCGACTGGACGATCGTGCGCCCAGTCTCGCTGACCGACGACGCGACGACGGCACCTGCTGAGGTGCGCGACGACGGCACGGTCGCGAGCTTCCACCTCGCGCGCGGCCAGCTCGCGCGTGTCCACGCGGACGCCGTGACCAGCCCGGACCGCGTCGGGCAGGTGCTCGCCGTCAGCGCGGCGGGGTAGGGCGCCCCGGGTGGTCTCGACGGGGCTCAACCCGCAGG
>CBINDH010000468.1:0-1989 GCA_966249365.1 uncultured Xylanimonas sp.
ACGCCGACGCGCAGCCCGTCGACCACGGACCGGGTGCCCCGCGCGAGCGCCAGCCGACCGGACAGCACACCGAGCATGGTGGACTTCCCGGTGCCGTTGGCCCCGACGACGAGGAGACGACCCGCGGGCGGGATCGCGATGCGCGTCCCCGGCAGGTCGAGCCGCACCTGCTGGGTGGGCAGCACCGGCTGGTTGAGCTCGTCGAAACCACCGGACTCCGCGCGGGGCTCAGCGGTCTCGACAGGCTCGACCGCCAGGGCGTCGCCCACGACCAGCGGGTTGCGCACCTCGATCAGCGGCACCGACGGGTCCCAGCCCGGGTTGAGCGACGGCAGGTCGGGGAACCGCAGCTCGAGCGGCGGGACCGGCACCTCGACGGCCTCCGCCTCGAGGCGCTGGACGAGCCGGTCCGCTGCCTTGACGTGCAGGCGCGCCCGGGTCGCACGGCGGTGCTTCTGCGACCCTTTTCCGGGCCGCCACTCGTCCGACAGGCCCTCGTACGACGCGTCGAGGCGGTCCGCGAGCGCCTCCGCACGCTTGCGCTCCTGTCGGTAGCGCTGCCGCCACCGGTGCAGCGCCTGCGTCTTCGCGAACCGGTACGACAGGTAGCCCGGCTGCCCGTAGAGCACCGGCTTGCCGTCGATCGACGGGTCGAGGTCGAGGATCGCGGTCGCGACGTCGTCGAGGAGCTGGCGGTCGTGCGTGACGAGGACGACGCCACCGCGCCACGCCTGCAGCTCGTCGGTGAGGAACCCGATGGCCTCGTCGTCGAGGTGGTTGGTCGGCTCGTCCAGGAGCAGCAGGTCGGTGCGCTCGGCGAGCCGGCACGCGAGCCGGACGCGGTATCGCTGGCCGATGCTGAGGGTCTCCAGCGTCCGGTCCAGGTCACGCGGCGCGCCCAGGCGGGTGAGCGCGACGTCGACGCGGCGGTCGGCGTCCCACGCGGCGAGGTGGTCGGCGCGGGAGAGCAGGTCGGCCAGGACCGTCAAGTCGCCTCTCTGGTGATCGAACGCCGCGGCCGCGGCGTCGAGCTCCGCGGCGACCTGCCGCACGCCGGCGAGCGCCGTCCGTACGACGTCCCCGACGGTCTGTCCGGGCGCGGGGACGAGCTCCTGCTCGACGAGCGCGACCGTGCCGCGCCGCCGCACCTGACCGGACTTCGGCGTGAGGTTCCCGGCCAGCAGGTGCAGCAGCGTCGACTTGCCCGACCCGTTCTCGCCGACGACGCCGAGGCGCACGCCGTCGGAGACGCGCACGTTCACCCCCGCGAGCACCTCGGAGCGGGCCTCCTTCGGCCCGCTGACCGTCGTCTGCCCGCCCGGCAGGCCGACCGGGCGGCGCGTGCCCGCACCCGAGACGACGGCGCGCCCGTCGTCGTCGTGCGCCGTACCGCCGGCACCCGGGTAGGCAAAGGAGACGTCCGACGCGATGAGGTGCACCCGACCACGGTAGTCGGCACCCGCGGTTAGGGTTTCCGCATGACCTCCCCCGCCATCCCCGTTGTCCGTGCCGACGGGCGCGCACCCGACGAGCTGCGCCCCGTCACGATCACGCGCGGCTGGCTCGACGCCGCCGAGGGCTCCGTGCTCGTCGAGTTCGGCGGAACGCGCGTGCTGTGCGCGGCGTCCTTCACCGAGGGCGTGCCGCGCTGGAAGAAGGGCTCGGGCGAGGGCTGGGTCACCGCCGAGTACGCGATGCTCCCCCGCGCGACGAACACCCGCTCCGACCGCGAGTCCGTCAAGGGCCGCATCGGGGGCCGCACGCACGAGATCTCGCGCCTCATCGGGCGGTCGCTGCGCGCGATCATCGACGTCTCCGCCCTGGGCGAGAACACCATCGTGCTCGACTGCGACGTGCTCCAGGCCGACGGCGGGACGCGCACCGCGGCGATCACGGGCGCGTACGTGGCGCTCGCCGACGCCGTCGCGTGGGGCCGCCGCCACGGCCACGTCAAGGGCGGCAAGCAGGTGCTGACGGACTCGGTCAGCG
>CBINDH010000469.1:0-1982 GCA_966249365.1 uncultured Xylanimonas sp.
GCACCCCGGACCCGTCCTCGGGGCGGGCCTGCGGGCGTGGCGTGGCCGCGTTGGTCCTCACTCCCCGAGTCTACGAGCGGTGCGAACGCCGGTGGGACGTTGTAGGAATCCGACAACTCAGGGCGGTGAAGCGGTCCGGCGTCGTGCGCGTCGCCCCAGCGTGCGCGCGGGTAGGTTCGTGGGCGGTCCACGTCCCGTCGAAAGGAACCCTTGGTGAGTACCCCTTCTCGTGTCGTCGTCGTGACGGGTGCGTCCCGCGGTATCGGCAAGGCGATCGCCGAGGCGTTCGTGGCGAACGGGGACACCGTCGCCGCGCTGTCCCGGAACGGTGACGCGCCCGAGGGCGTGCACGGCTACGCGGCGGACGTCGCGGACGCCGCCGCCGTCGACGCGGCGTTCACGCAGATCGAGAAGGACCTCGGCCCGGTCGAGGTGCTGGTCGCCAACGCCGGGGTCACGCGCGACGTGCTCCTGATGCGCATGACGGACGAGGACTTCGACGCCGTCGTCGACGTGAACCTCAAGGGCACGTTCCACGTCGTGCGCCGCGCGTCGAAGGGCATGATCCGCCTGCGCCGCGGCCGCATCGTCATGATCGGCTCCGTCGTCGGGCTCAACGGTGGCGCGGGCCAGGTCAACTACGCCGCGTCGAAGGCCGCCCTCGTCGGCATGGCCCGCTCGATCACGCGCGAGCTGGGCGGACGCGGCATCACCGCGAACGTCGTCGCCCCGGGGTTCATCGAGACGCAGATGACCGCGGTCCTTCCCGAGGAGACGCAGAAGTCCTACCAGGCGGCGATCCCGGCGGGCCGGTTCGGCCAGGTCGACGAGGTCGCCGGCGTCGTCACCTTCCTCGCGTCCGACGCCGCCGCCTACATCTCCGGTGCCGTGATCCCGGTCGACGGCGGCCTCGGCATGGGCCACTGACCGGTCCCGGTCTCGACACGCTCGACATCCGACACGACGAAAGGCCAGCCATGGGTCTCCTCGACGGCAAGAAGCTCCTCATCACCGGGGTGCTCACCGACTCCTCGATCGCGTTCCACGCCGCCCGCCTCGCCCAGGAGGAGGGCGCGCAGGTCGTGCTGTCGTCCTTCGGCCGCCAGGCCAAGCTCACCGCGGCGTTCAGCAAGCGCCTGCCGGTCGAGGCGCCCGTCGTCCAGCTCGACGTGACGAACCAGGAGGACCTGGACGGGCTCGCCGACGCCGTCCGCGGCGCCGGGTTCGACGGCCTCGACGGTGTCGTCCACTCGATCGGCTTCGCGCCGCAGACCGTCATGGGCGGCAACTTCCTCGCGGGGACCTGGGAGGACGTCGCCACGGCGGTGCACGTCTCCGCGTTCTCGTACAAGGCGCTCGCCGTCGCGGCCAAGCCGCTCATGGGCCAGGGCAGCTCGCTCGTCGGCCTGACGTTCGACGCCAAGTTCGCCTGGCCGGTCTACGACTGGATGGGCGTCGCCAAGGCGGGGCTCGAGGCGACCAACCGCTACCTGGCCCGCGACCTCGGCCCGGACGGGATCCGCGCCAACCTCGTCTCCGCGGGCCCGATCCGCACCACCGCCGCCAAGTCGATCCCCGGCTTCGCGACGATGGAGGAGGCGTGGCCGAACCGCGCCCCGCTGGGGTGGGACCTGACGTCCGCGGAGCCCGCGGCGCGTGCCGTCGTCGCCCTTCTGTCAGACTGGTTCCCCGCGACCACGGGTGAGATCGTCCACGTCGACGGTGGGGTGCACGCCATGGGGCAGTGACCCCCTGAGCCACCGAGAGGGGAACCATGAGCGAACGACGGCTGGTGCTCCTGCGGCACGCCAAGGCCGAGCGCGACCAGAGCTTCCCCTCGGACGACATGCGTCCGCTCGCGCCCAAGGGCCGGGTGCAGGCCGCCGGGGTCGGCAAGGCGTTCGACGCCGCCGGTATCGCCCCGCAGGTCGCGCTCGTCTCGACGGCGCTGCGCACCCGCCAGACGTGGGACCTGCTCGCCA
>CBINDH010000470.1:0-1980 GCA_966249365.1 uncultured Xylanimonas sp.
CGCAGGGGCACCGCATGAGCGCCCAGCCCGACGCCGACGACGTCGTCGCGAAGTTCGACGAGCTCATCCATCCGGCGACGCGACTGCAGCTCGTCGCGGCCCTCGCGGCGGCGGACTGGGCCGAGTTCGCCTTCCTGCGCGACCGGCTCGGACTGTCCGACTCGGCCCTGTCCAAGCAGCTCGGCGCGCTGGAGGACGCCGGCTATGCCAGCACCGAACGCGTCCTCGACGGCGGCCGGCACCGGCTGCGGGCGCGCCTGACCCCGACGGGGCGCGCCGCGCTCCGGGGGCATCTGGCGGCCCTCAACGAGCTGCTGCGCACGGCCGACTGAGGCAGGCGGCACCCCGGGCCCACGACCCGTGGCACTCCGGGAGGACGCGCCGCGCGCGCCGCGCGGCTAGCGTCGGGACCATGTCGTCCCTTCCCGACGACGGTCCGCTGACCGGTGCGCGGCCGCGCCTCTTCGTCGCCGCCTTCATGGCGTTGGTGAGCGTCGCCGGCACCTTCGGCGCAGCCCGCGGGCAACCGTTCGCACGCCCCGTCGACGCCGGGGCGGTCCTGCTGGCGCTCGTGTCCCCGCTGGCGATCGTCGTGCTGCTGCCCCGCCGGCCCGCCGCGGCGGTGGTCGCGTCGGTCGCCGCGACCGCGGGATACCTGGCGCTGGGCTACCCGTGGGGGCCGGTCGTCGGCGCCGCCGTGCTCCTGCTCGTCGTCGTGATCCTGGCGGGGCCGCGACGCCGGGCCCGGACGCTGGGGCTCAGCGGCGCGGGGCTCCTCGCCGGGGCGGTGGTCGCGGCCGCCGCGCTGCGCACCGACCACCTGTCCGCCGTCGGGCTGCTGCTCGGCGCCACCTGGGCGGCGATCGCCCTCAACATCGCGTTGCGCGTGCGCGAGCGCACCTCCCGCAGGGCCGAGCTGCGCGCCGCCGAGCAGCGCCGGCAGGCCGAACGGCAGGCCACCGCCGTCACCGCCGAGCGCCTGCGGATCGCCCGAGAGCTGCACGACGTGCTCGCCCACTCCCTCTCCGCGATCTCCGTCCAGGCCGGGGTCGGCCTCCACCTGCTCGACCGCGACCCCGCCCAGGCCCGCTCCGCCCTGACGAACATCCGCTCGACGAGCATCGACGCCCTGGACGAGGTCCGCGCGGTGCTCGGCGTCGTACGCTCCGGGCCCGACGACGAGGGCGCGCCGCGCACCCCGCTGTGGACGCTCGCGGCGCTCCCCCGGCTGGTGGCGCTCGCCCGGACGGACCGGCTCACCGCCACGCTCGACCTCGACCCGCAGGCGCACGAGCTGCCCGAGCACCTCGCAGGCGTCGTCTACCGCGTGGTCCAGGAGTCGCTGACCAACGTGCGCAGGCACGCCCCGGCGGCGACCCGCGTGGAGGTCCGGGTCGCGATCGGCGGCACCGGCCCGGACCGAGTCGTCACGGTCACGGTCCGGGACGCGGCACGCCGCGCGCAGGGCGACGTGCCCGGCCCCGGCACCGCGCAGACCGGCGCAGCGCGCCCGGGTCCTGAAGATGTCGATGCCGGCGGGCGCGGCTACGGGCTGCCGGGCATGCGCGAGCGGGTCGAGTCCGTCGGCGGGACGCTCGATGCCGGGCCGGCACCCGGCGGCTGGCGCGTGCACGCCGTCATCCCCTGGCCGCCTGCCCCGTCACCCCCGCCTCCCGAGGCGCCGACCACCGGCGTCGCCCCCGATCCCGCCCCCGAGGACCCGGCATGATCACCGTCCTGCTCGCCGACGACCAGGCGCTCGTGCGCGGCGGGTTCCGCGCGCTGCTCGACTCCGAGGACGACGTCCGCGTCGTGGCCGAGGCAGCGACCGGCGACGACGCCGTCCGGCTCGCCCTCGAGCACCTGCCCGACGTCGTGCTCATGGACATCCGCATGCCCGGCGTCGACGGGCTCGAGGCGACCCGTCGCATCGTCTCCGACCCCCGCGCCGCGGGCGTGCACGTCGTCGTCGTGACCACG
>CBINDH010000471.1:0-1975 GCA_966249365.1 uncultured Xylanimonas sp.
GCCGAGCTCGCGGAGTCCGAGGCGAAGCTGGTCCCGATGCGCGGGGCGCTGCAGGGCTGACGGCCCGAGGAGTCGGGTCTCAGGCCCCGGCGGGCTCCGGGACCGAGGGTGCCTCGACGACGGCCGTCACCCTGTCGGTCCGCTCGACCTGCGCGGCGGCGTCGGCCAACTCACGCTCGATGAGCCGACGGCGCTGGCGGAACCAGGACAGCGCCACGGGGATGAGGGCGCCGATCCAGGCGAGCGGAGCGGCCCACGCCACGCCCAGGAACCCGACGTGGCCCACCAGCAGGAGCGCGGCCGCCGCGCGCATCACGAGCTCGGCGACGCCCGCGATGGTGGGCACCGTGGACAGGCCCAGGCCCTGGACGACGCTGCGCAGCACGAACAGCCACGCGAGCACCGGGTAGAGGCCGCCGCACACCAGGAAGAACGTGCGGGCCATCTCCATGACCTCGGGCTCGTCCGGTCCGACGAAGAGCCCGACGATCGGCTGCGAGAACGCGATGAGCAGCACGCCGAGCACCAGCCCGACTCCGGCCGAGACCATCGACGTGCGGAACGTGCCGACGCGGATGCGCAGCCACTCGCGCGCGCCGCGGTTCTGCGCGACGAAGGTGACCATCGCGACGCCGAACGAGTTGAGGGGTGCCACGGCGAGCTGGTCGACGCGCATCGCGGCGGTGAACGCGCCGACGGCGGTGGCCCCCAGGCCGTTGACCGCGACCTGGAGCACGAGGGTGCCGATGGCGATCACGGACATCTGGAAGCCCATCGGCAGGCCGGTGCGCAGCGGCTCGCGCATCGCGTGGAGCCCGGCCGCCCAGTCCTCGCGGGTCAGGTGCAGGGCGGGCATCCGGCGCAGGACGAGCAGCATGCACGCGGCGACGGCGACGGCCTGCGCGAGGATCGTCGCGCCGGCCGCACCCCCGACGCCCCACCCGAGGCCGCCGACGAGCGCGACGACGAGGGCCGCGTTGAGCACCGAGGCGGCGATGAGGAAGTACAGCGGCGTCTTGGAGTCGCCGAGCGCCCGGATGGTCGCCGACAGGAAGTTGAACGCGACGGTCACGCTCGCGCCGGCGAAGGTCACCCCGAGGAAGGTCGTCGACTGGTCGATGATCTCGGGCGGGGTGTTGAGCAGCTCGAGCAGGTCGCGCGCGAAGACGACGCCCAGCGTGGTGACGAGCACCGCCATGCCCACCGAGACGTACGCACCCGCGGCGACGTAGCGCCGCACGCCCCGCATGTCCCCCGCCCCGAACGCCCGTGCGACGGGGATCGCGAGGCCCGCCGACGCGCCCCACGAGAACCCGATGAGAAGGAACGTCAGGCTCCCGGAGGCGCCGACGGCGGCGAGCGCCTCGAGCCCGAGCAGCCGGCCGACGACGGCGGCGTCGGTGAAGACGTACACCTGCTGGAAGATGTTGCCGATCAGCAGGGGGAGGGTGAAGGCGAGGATCAGGCGCATCGGAGGCCCGATGGTGAGGTTGCGCACGGCGGCCCGTCTGTCTCTGCGGGCCGGTCAGAGGCCCGTCAAATCGATTCGATCGGGCACATGGTACGCCAGGTCTCCACCCTGTCCTGCGTGATTTCTGGGATGTGGCGCCGGGCCGGCCTCACCGCGTCCAGACGTGCTCGCGGAACCCCGACCACACCTGCGTGTCGGACGTCGCGCCCAACAGCCCCACCGTGGGGTTCAGCGCCGCCAGCACCAGCGACGTCAGGGTCGGCGGCGGGGCGTCCGCGTCGAACCTGAACGTCTCGCCGTCGGGCCCGGTCGCCGTGAGCGAGGTGATGTACATCGTCGCGGCGCCGTCCATGACGACATGGTCGGCGGTCGTCTCGGTCCCGGCCGAGGCGTTGCCCGCCCCGGCGTACGTCCGCAGACGGAAACCCGTGACCTTGACATGGTCGGCCACGATCTTGAGCGCGTTGCGGCGCTCCCCCGTGCCGTTGCCGACGGGAACGGTCA
>CBINDH010000472.1:0-1970 GCA_966249365.1 uncultured Xylanimonas sp.
CGTGACGCCGAGCGCGTAGGACGCGGACCCGCCGCCGCTCAGGGTCGCGGCGCCGGTGCCCGTGGTTGCCAGGGCGTAGGCGGCCGCACCGCCACCGGTGCGGGTCGTCGAGCCCGTGCCCGTGGTGGTGTAGTCGAGCGAGGCCGAACCGCCGCCTGCGCCGGGGGGTGCGGGCAGGTCGCCGAAGATCTGCCCGGCGTCGATGTACTTGAAGTTGGTCGTCGAGCCGGAGCCGGGGACCTCGTCGTGGACGACGAGCAGGCCGTTCGGGTAGTCGTCGCCGAGCGCGCGGGCCATGATGTCGAGCCCGTCGGTGCCTGTGACGCCGTCGATGCCGTTGCCGGACGTGATGGTGAACTCGGCCCGGTGTGCGTGCGGGCTCGCGAGGTCGTACACGTGGAACGCGTTGTCGCCCTGGGACGACACGACGAGGAACGCGTCGCCGGTCGTCGGCTTCCAGATCGCCATGCCCTCGATGTCGGCGACGAGGTTCCCGCCGCCCGCCGTGTCGACCGTCGTGGACGACGTGCCGCCGGACGGCTCGGCGTTGTACCGACGGATCGACGTGTCCTCGAGCCCCGCAAACAGGTACTGCAGACCCTCGTCCGCCGCCATGCCGTCGACCAGGTCGGGCGGGTCGATCGAGCGGGCGACCGAGCCAGAGACCGTGTTGGTGCCCGAGTTGTACGTGAGCAGCACCTGGTCGAGCTGGTTCGCGCCGCCGGTCGCCTCGGAGACGAACACGAAGGTGCTGCCCGAGCTCGTCGAGCGGTAGATCGCCTGCCCGTACGGCTCGAAGCCCGTCGAGAACGAGCCTGCCGCTGCGAGGGTGCGCGTGGACGGGTTGAGCCAGAAGAACCGCAGCCCCTGGTTCCCTGCGTCGCGGCGGGCACCGACGACGAGGACCTGGTTCCCGAACTCGCCCGTGCCGCGGAAGTCGCGGACGACGACGTTGTTGATGGGCCAGTTCCCGACCCGCGACAGGCGGGTGCCGGTCAGGTCGTGCACCGCGATCCCGCCGGCGGTGCCCTTGTAGGCGCACAGGACGACGGAGTTGGCCGGGTCCTGCGCGTCGTACCAGATGGCGGGGTCGTCGGCGAAGTCGCCGCCCGTCTCGGTGTCGGTCTGCGTCTGGTGGCTGGGGACGAACGCGCCGGAGAAGGGCGGGTCCTCGCCGCCAGGGCCGCCGCCAGGGTCGGTCGCGTCCGCCGCTGCGACAGCGATGGCGTTGACGGTGGTGTTCGACGTGACGCCGCTGATCCCGAACTGCCACGTGGTGACCGCCGCGTCCGCCGTGAAGTGCCCGTAGCGCACGCCGTCGATGGCGGTCTGCAGGATCGCGTTCGTCGCCGTGGCCGGTGTCGTGACCGTCAGGGTGCCGAGCCCGGTGCCCGCGTCCTCGCCGACCGCGATGCCGAGGGTCAGGTCACCGATCCACGTGTCGAGGGTGACGGCGCCCGGGGTGGCGGAGTCGATCGCGGACGAGCCTGCGCCGACGTCGCGGATCGGGGTCGTCGTGTCGTGCCCGGTGATGACGTAGACGACCATCGCCTTGATCTCGCCAGAGACCATTGCCGCCGACAAGGTGAGCCGGACCGTGCGCGTCCCGGCGGTCGGGTTCGCGAACTGGTAGTACGCGACCCGGCCGTCGTCGCCGCCGACGTTCGTCACCTGCGACCCGGCGACGAGGGTCATCTGGTGCGTGTTCGTGGACCCGTTGCGGATCCAGACGGTCGAGATGTTCTGGAGGTTGTCGTTGTTGTACGCGACCGCCGCGACGACGAGGCAGTTCGACGGCAGCACCACCGACGCGACGTCGAGAGTGGTCGACGTCGTGCTGGCACTACCCGGGTAGACCGTGACCGAGATAGGCATGGTTCGCCCCTCCGCTCACCGTGTGCACCACGGAGGCCGAGGCGTCAGCTCGCGGTCGCGTTCACGGTCAGCGGGCCCGCGTTGTAGTCGCCGTC
>CBINDH010000473.1:0-1960 GCA_966249365.1 uncultured Xylanimonas sp.
AACCCACCCCAGTTGCTGGTTGAGCCCCGTCGAAACCACCACCGCCCTCCGGAGCGTTTTCGCCGGGGCTCAACCATCACTGGGTTTCGACGGGGCTCAACCATCACTGGGTTTCGACGGGGCTCAACCATCAGCGCAGGTTCGGTTCAGCGCGGTGGCCCGTTCTTGACCAGCCTGGCCGCCGCCACCGGGTCGGTCTCCCCGATCCCGTACGACGGGCACAGGCTCGCGACCGGGCACGCCCCGCACGCGGGCTTCTTGGCGTGGCAGATCCGCCGCCCGTGCCAGACGACGTGGTGCGACAGCATCGTCCAGTCCTTCTTCGGGATCAGCTCGCCGACCTCGGCCTCGACCTTGACCGGGTCGTCCGACGTCGTCCACCCGAACCGGCGGGCGAGCCGCCCGAAGTGCGTGTCCACCGTGATCCCGGGGATGCCGAACGCGTTGCCGAGGACGACGTTCGCCGTCTTGCGCCCGACGCCGGGCAGCGTGACCAGGTCCTCCATGCGGGCGGGCACCTCGCCGTCGAACCGCTCGACGAGCGCCTGCCCGAGCGCGATGACCGCGCGCGTCTTCGCCCGGAAGAAGCCGAGCGGTCCGAGGATCACCTCGAGCTCGGCGGGGTCCGCGGAGGCGTAGGCTGCCGCGTCGGGGTACCGCGCGAACAGCGTGGGCGTCGTCGCGTTGACCCGGACGTCCGTGGTCTGCGCGCTCAGCACCGTCGCCACGAGAAGCTCCAGCGGCGTCGTGAAGTCCAGCTCGGCCTTCGCGTCGGGATACCGCTCGGCGAGCAGACGGTCGATGCGGCGCGCGCGCCGGACGAGCGCGAGACGGCTCTCGCCGGTCGGTGTGGGCAGCGCGTTCGTCGACACGCGGGCAGCGTACCGAGCGCCACCGACGCCCACCCGGGCGGCGCGTGCCCCCACGGCGATCAACAGGCGCCAACGCACGCGACGAACACGCGCGGCGTGCGCGCCCCGGTGACCTGCGAATCCGCCGGTGTGATGCAGTATTGATATCTAGGACACATTTGACCCGGGCCGACGCGGCGCACAGCGCCCGCCGGCCCCGAGAACGTGAGGAACATCAGTGGACGACACCACAGTGCTCTCCGCCCCGCTCTTCGCCGACATGGACGACGTCGAGTCGCGCGCTCTGCTCGAGACGATGATCCCGGTCGAGCTGTCACGCGGGGACGTGCTCTTCCGCGAGGGCGAGCCGGGCGACCGCCTGTACGTCATCGCGCAGGGCAAGATCAAGCTCGGCCGACGGTCGAGCGACGGTCGCGAGAACCTGCTGTCGGTGCTCGGTCCCGGTGAGATGTTCGGCGAGCTCTCCCTGTTCGACCCGGGCCCCCGCACGGCCACGGCGTCGTCCGTCTCCGACTCGCTCTGCTACGAGCTGCGGCACTCCGCGCTCGTGCAGTGGGTCAACGAGCACCCGTCCGTCGCCACGCACCTGCTCGGCGCGCTGGCCCGCCGCCTGCGTCGCACCAACGAGACCCTGGCCGACCTGGTGTTCTCCGACGTCCCGGGCCGTGTCGCCAAGGCGCTGCTCGACCTGTCGACCCGCTTCGGCGAGCCGTCGGACGAGGGCGTCCGCGTCGCGCACGACCTCACGCAGGAGGAGCTGGCCCAGCTCGTCGGCGCCTCCCGCGAGACGGTGAACAAGGCGCTGGCCGACTTCGCCGCGCGCGGCTGGGTCCGCCGCGAGGGCCGCGCCGTCGTCCTCCTGGACCTCGACCGCCTGGAGCGTCGCGCGCGCTGACGACCCGCTGGTCTCGTCGGGCCGAAACCACTCCCCCCTGCTGGTTGCCCCCGGACGAAACCACCGCACTGCTGGTTGAGCCCCGTCGAAACCCACTGCTGGTTGAGCCCCGTCGAAACCACCCCGGTTCCTTCGGAGGGTTTCGACGGGGCTCAACCGTCAGCAGGTTTCGACGGGGCTCAACCGTCAGCAG
>CBINDH010000474.1:0-1953 GCA_966249365.1 uncultured Xylanimonas sp.
GACGAGCGCGAACAGGCCCAGCTGGTCGAACGCCACCGCGAACGGGTAGAGGAACACCGACTCGACGTCGAAGATGATGAACATCATCGCGGTCAGGTAGTACTTGATCGGCACGCGGCCGCCACCGGCCGGGTGCGGCGTCGGCTGGATGCCGCACTCGTACGCGTCGAGCTTGGCCCGGTTGTAGCGCTTCGGCCCGGCGATCGCCGCGGCGAAGACCGAGAAGACGGCGAAGCCGCCACCGATGGCGAGCAGGAAAAGCAACGGGACGTACGGGTTCATCGCCGTGCCACTCCCTTCCTGTTGAGAGCACCGTCGTGGTGGTCGGCGTGGGACGCGGGCGTCGTGGCCCGGGTGCCGGCGCGCCCCCTCCTAGGGGTGCACCCGGAGAATGCACGCGGGCCCTGTCGGTGGCCGCTCATGCGTCCGGCGCCATCTTCGACAGGGCCGTGATGAGGCGGTCACTCGCGTCGCCACCGTGGGGTTCGGCGAGGTTCGCCATCACCTTGAGCAGGAACTTCATCAGCGTCGTCCGGGGCAGGCCGTACCTGGTCGCGAGCCGCATGACCTCGGGGTTGCCGATCGCCTTCGCGAACCAGCGGCCGAGCGTGTAGTAGCCGCCGAGCGCGTCGCCCATCACCTGGGGGTAGGAGCGCAGGACGCGCTCGCGCTGGGCGTCGGTGCCGCGGGCGAACGCCTGCGCGATCACCTCGGACGCGAGCCGACCGGACTCCATGGCGTAGGCGATGCCCTCACCGTTGAACGGGTTGACCATGCCGCCGGCGTCACCGACGAGGAGCAGGCCCTTGTCGTAGTGCGGCTGGCGGTTGAAGCCCATCGGCAGCGCGGCACCGCGGATCGGGCCGACCATGGTCTCGTCGTTGTAGGTCCACTCCTCCGGCATCGTGGCGACCCAGCGACGCATGACGTCCTTGTAGTCGGTCTTGCCGAAGGCGCTGGAGGTGTTGAGGATGCCCAGGCCGACGTTCGAGGTGCCGTCGCCGACACCGAAGATCCAGCCGTAGCCGGGCAGCAGCACCCGCTTGCCCTCGGCGTCGGTCGACCACAGCTCGAGCCACGACTCGAGGTAGTCGTCGTCGTGCCGCGGGCTCGTGTAGTACGTGCGGACGGCCACGCCCATCGGGCGGTCCTCGCGCTTCTCGCGGCCCATCGAGAGGGACAGGCGCGAGGAGTTGCCGTCGGCCGCGACGACCAGCGGCGCGGCATACCGCAGCTCGGGGCCGGTGGACCGGCCCTTCTCGTCGGTCGCGCGCGCGGTGACCCCGACGATGTGGCCGCGCTCGTCGAGGACGGGGCCGGTGACGTTGGTGGACTCGCGCAGCCGGGCGCCGTGCTTGACCGCGTGCTTCGCGAGGATGTCGTCGAAGTCCTGGCGGGTGCGGACCAGGCCGTACGGCGGGAAGCTGGCGAGGTCGGGCCACGGGAGCGACAGGCGCATCCCGCCGCCGATGATCCGCAGGCCGTGGTTGCGGATCCAGCCGTCCTCCTCCGGCGTGGGGATGCCGAGGGTGATGAGCTCCTTGACCGCGCGCGGGGTGAGGCCGTCGCCGCAGACCTTCTCGCGGGGGAACGCGGTCTTCTCGAGGACGAGGACGTCCAGGCCGCTCATCGCGAGGTATGCCGCGGTGGCCGACCCTGCCGGGCCGGCGCCGACGACGATGACGTCCGCCGTCTCCGTCGCCGCGGCGCTGCTCGCCGGGCCGCTGGTCGTCTCAGTCACGCTCTGCCTCACGCTTGTGAACGTCTTCACGAACTACAGCCGCCGAGTCTATGCCCGCTTCGCCCGGGCGTCACAGTTAGGACGTCCTAACCTTGCTCGCGCCGTCGACACGGGCTGGCAGAGGGGCGTCCTGGGCGCCTCGCTGCGGCGGTTTCCGGCGGCTCTGCCCTTCGGTCCCCGCGCTCAGGGCGTTGGCTTCACCGCTCGGTGCA
>CBINDH010000475.1:0-1933 GCA_966249365.1 uncultured Xylanimonas sp.
GCCCCAGCGCCTCGTCGAGCGGCGTGCGGTAGTCGACGCCGACGGTGCGGTCCGTGATGCCGGCCGACGCGAGGACGTCGCGCATCGCGGGCAGCAGGTGCCCCGTGCCGGTGCCGAAGTGGATTCCCGGCACGCCCAGGTCCGCGACGGCGGACAGCGCGCGGGCCGACGCCGGCGCGACGCGCGACGTGTAGTCGGCCAGCGAGAGCGACCCGGCCCACGAGTCGAAGAGCTGCACGGCCGACGCACCCGCGAGCACCTGCTCGCGCAGGAACGCCCCGGTCAGCGACGCCGTCCACGCGACCAGCCGGTCCCACGTCTGCGGGTCGGCGTGCATGAGCGTGCGCGCGGCGAGGTGGTCGCGCGACGGCTTGCCCTCGACCAGGTACGCGGCGAGCGTGAACGGTGCCCCGCCGAACCCGATGAGCGGCGTCGTGCCGAGCTCCGCGACCGTCAGTGCCACGGCCTCGCGGATCGGAGCGAGCGCCTCGGGAGTGAGCTCCGCCGAGACGAGCCGGTCGACGTCGGCGGGCGTGCGGTACGGCTGGTCCATGACCGGCCCGACGCCGGGCACGATGTCGACGGCTACGCCCGCGAGCCTGAGCGGCACCACGATGTCGGAGAAGAAGATGGCGGCGTTCACCCCGTGCCGCCGCACGGGCTGCAACGTGATCTCCGTCGCAAGCGGCGGGTTGAGGCACGAGTCGAGCATCGCGTGCCCGCGCCGCACCTCCCGGTACTCGGGCAGCGAGCGGCCCGCCTGGCGCATGAACCACACCGGGAGCTGCTCAGGACGGTCGCCGCGCAGGGCCCTGACCAGGGGGGAGGTGGCCGTCCGGCCGTCGGCGAGCGGGTGGCCCGCGGGCAGCGCCGTCGTCCCCTCCGCGTCACGTTGCGGGGCCGCGCCGGAGCCCCGAGGAGGAACCGGCGAGGCTGCGCCGCCGAGGGGCTGGGGGTCCGGGGTGTGGGAGGTCACGGGCAACGATTCTGCCCCGGCTCCGCCGGTTGATTACAGTCCACTGATTGTGGTGCTGCTCTCCCTGACCGCCAGCCACCGGGAGCTGGACCTCGACGCGCTCGAGCGCCTGTCGACGGGTTCCGCCTCGGTGGCGCGCACCATCGTGGGCTCGTGCGAGCCCGTCCGCGGGGCGGTCGCCATCTCGACGTGCAACAGGTTCGAGCTCTACCTGGACATCGAGGCCCCCATGACCGGGCCCGCCGTCGACCACGCCACGACGCACGTCGCCGAGCTCGTCGCCGCCGCCTCCGGGGTGTCGCCCGCGACCGCGGAGGGCTCCTTCACCGTCCGCACGGCCTCCGAGGTCCCCGAGCACCTGTTCGCCGTCGCCTCCGGCCTCGACTCGATGGTCATCGGCGAGCGGGAGATCGCCGGCCAGGTCAAGCGGGCCCTCGAGGTCGCGCGTGAGGAACGCACCACCTCCAAGACCCTCGAGCTGCTGTTCCAGACGGCGTCGCGCACGTCCAAGCGCGTCGGCGCTTCGACCGAGCTCGGTGCCGCCGGCCGCTCCGTCGTCAAGCTCGCCCTCGACCTCGCCGCCGACACCCTGCCCGAGTGGCGCAGCGTCCGCGCGATCCTCATCGGCACCGGCTCCTACGCCGGCGCGACCGTCGCGGCCCTGGGTGGCCGCGGCTGTGACGACATCCGCGTCTACTCGCAGTCCGGGCGTGCCGAGATCTTCGCCGAGAGCCATGACGTCGTCGCCGTCGGCACCGACGAGGAGTCCCTCGTCGAGGCGCTCGCCGAGGCTGACCTCGTGGTCTCCGTCTCGGGCGCGCGCGGCCGCGGGCCGGGGGCTCCCGGCCGGTTGAGCCCCGTCGAAACCCCGGCCGGCCGGTTGAGCCCCGTCGAAACCCCGTCCGGCCGGTTGAGCCCCGTCGAAACCCCGTCCGGCCGGTTGAGCCCCGTCGAAAC
>CBINDH010000476.1:0-1904 GCA_966249365.1 uncultured Xylanimonas sp.
CGAGACCACCGGCTCCACCGCGGGTGGTTTCGACGAGCTCAACCAGCAGGGCGGTGGTTTCGACGAGCTCGACCCGCAGCGGGCAGCCACAGCGCTCGACCCGCAGAGGGTCGCCCTCGAGGTGTCCGGGTTCGTCGCCACCCCCGGGGGCGGCGTCGAAGGGCTCGTGCGCGCCGCGCACTCGGGCCTGTCGGCGCTCGGCGGGGTCAACGCCCGCCGCGTCGTCGTCGGGCGCGTGACCTGGCTCGCGTCGCAGGGTGTCGTCGTCCCCGACGACGTCGGCGCCGCGGTCGAGCGCGCGGAGGCCGGGGGCGCGACCACCGTCGTCGTCGCGTGGGACGGGACCGCGCGCGCCGTGCTCGAGCTGCGCGACCCCGCCAAGCCGACGTCGGCGCAGGCCGTCACAGAGCTCAAGGCGCTGGGGCTGCGGCCCGTGCTGCTCACCGGCGACGGCGAGGGCGCGGCCCGCGCCGCCGCGGCGTCGGTCGGCATCGCGCCCGACGACGTCGTCGCCCGCGTGCTGCCCGAGGAGAAGGCCGCCGCGGTGGCCCGCCTCCAGGGCGAGGGCCGCGTGGTCGCGATGGTCGGCGACGGCATCAACGACGCCGCGGCGCTCGCCACCGCCGACCTCGGCTTGGCCATGGGCACGGGCACCGACGTCGCGATCGAGGCGGGCGACATCACGCTGGTCCGCGGCGACCTGCGCGCGGCGGCGTCCGCGGTGCGCCTCAGCCGCAGGACCCTGCGCGTCATCAAGCAGAACCTGTTCTGGGCGTTCGCGTACAACGTGGCGGCGATCCCGCTCGCCGCGGCGGGCGTGCTGAACCCGATGATCGCGGGCGCGGCGATGGCGGCGTCGTCGGTCCTCGTCGTCACGAACTCGCTCCGGCTTCGCCGCGCAGAGTGACGGGTCCCGCGTGCCACCACCGCGCACGTAGGGCACGGTGGAGGCATGCGGTATGACACCACCGTCGACATCGCCGCACCGCCCGAGGCCGTCTGGCCCGTGCTCGAGGGCGTCGAGAGCTGGCCCCGCTGGACACGGTCGATGAGCTCCGTGCGGCGGTCCGCGACCGGCCCGCTCCTCGCCGGAGAGCGCGTCAAGGTGCGGCAGCCCGGCATGCCGCCGTCCGAGTGGACGGTCACCGCCGTCGAGCCCGGGGCCTCCTTCACGTGGATGTCGAAGCGTCCCGGGGTGACGACGACGGCGACCCACGTCGTCGCGCCCGCGGGGGACGGCAGCCGCGTCACGCTCACGGTCGAGCAGCACGGCCCGTTCGCGGGGCTGAGCGGGGTGATCCTGGGCGGCAAGGTGCGCCGCCTCGTCGAGATCGAGGCGGCCGCCCTCCGCGACCGTCTGGAGCACCCACCCGCCTGAGGCCATCTGGGCGGCAGTTCGGTGTCTGGGCGGCAGTTCGAGATGCCGCCCGGACGACGAAGTGCCGCCCAGAACCCACCGGGCCGTAGCCTGGGGCCGTGATCGCAGACGACGCCCGGCGCCGGCGGATCCTGTGGGAGATCTGGATCCTGCTCGGGCTCAGCCTCGGGCGGTCCGCGGTGTACGCCGTCGTCAACATCGCCGCGCGGCTGACCTCCGGCACGGCGCTCGCCGACCAGACCGCCACGCTCAACCCGTCGCGCTCCCCTCGCCCGTACCTCGACCTGACCTACCAGCTCCTGCAGGTCACGTTCGCCGTCGTGCCCGTGCTGCTCGCCGTCTACCTCCTCGCGATCCGCCGGGGCGCGCCGCCCGTGAGCCAGGCCGTCGGCCTCGACTGGCACCTGCGTGGCCGCGCCGCGTTCGACCCCGACCTCGCGCCAGGACGACGACGCCGCGACGTCGCCTGGGGTATCGCCCTCGCCGCGGCGATCGGCCTGCCCGGGCTCGCGTTCTACGCCGTCGG
>CBINDH010000477.1:0-1876 GCA_966249365.1 uncultured Xylanimonas sp.
GCGGACTCGATCGCCTCGTCGAGCTTGTCGGCGGCGAACGCCTCGTAGTCGTCGAGGGGCGGCGCCCAGCCCCAGGACCCGGGCAGCGGGGCGAGCGTGGTGATCTGCCAGGCGAACACGGCCTCGAGCACGGCGCCGGTCCGTTCGGCGACCTCGGCGCCGTGCTGCAGCGCGAGCAGCGACGAGCCGGACGTGTCGACGCCGACGACGATCCGCGCCGAGGTGTCGTCGGCGCCGTCGTCACCGGCGTCGTCCTCGGCGTCGTCGGCGTCGTCGGCGGGGGAACGGACGACGGTGACGGGGACGTCGGCACGCTCGACGACCTCCGACGAGACGGACCCGAGCACCAGGCGGCCGAACCGGCCGTGCCGGCGCCTGCCGAGCACGAGCATGTCGACGTCCTGCGCGGCGGCGACGAGCGACTCGGCGGCGTCGCCCTCGGCGACCGTCGCGGTCACGTCGACCTGGGTGAGCCCGGTGCGGCGCACCGACGCGTCGACCAGCGCGAGCAGGTCCTCGCGGCGCCGTTCGAGCAGGTCCTGGTACTCGTGCGGCTGCACGCCGCGCGGGCCGGTCCACGCGAGGATCGCCGTCAGCGGCACCTGCCGCGACGCGGCCTCCGCGAGAGCCCAGTCCAGTGCGACGTCGGACTCCGCGGATCCGCTCACGCCGACCACGACACCCTGCATCGTCACAGGCCCTCCCCTCGTCGGGCGCCCTTCGCAGGGCGTATAGCGCGCAGCATAGAGCGGGCGGTCGGCGCAGCGGCAGGATGGAACTCGGGTGCGTCGCTCACAGTCCGCCGGCTGGCGCCGGACGTCACGCGTCGTCGGCCTGCTGCAGCAGGCTCCGCACGGGACGCATGACGACGTCGACGCTCGCGATCAGGTCGGCCGACCCGGCGACGACGACGGCGCGGTCGCCGACGGGGGCGTACACGGCCGCGACGCCGCGCACGACGACGCGGGAGCACGGCACCTCGGCACCGCCGACGACGAACGTCCCCTCCTCGAGCGGCACCTCGTCGACCGCCTCGACGACGGCGCGCATCGCCGAGCGGTAGTCGTCGAACGCCTCCGCGAAGTCGGGGGAGCGCAGGTCGGCGTGCAGCGGCGCGGCCAGGGCGCCCGACGCCGCGGCGCGCACGACGTCGTCGACCATCGACTCGGGGCAGGGCGAGTGGAGCGTCTCGAGCTCGACGGCCTCGCCGGCGTAGCTGCGGTAGGCGCGCAGGAAGCGCTGCGACGTCGGGTCGTCCGGGCGCGCGTCGCCCGTGACGGTCTCCTCCTCGAGGTCGAGGCCCCACGTCAGGGGATCGTCGATCTCGGCGACGACGCCGGGCTCGCGGGCGAACCGCGCGACGAGCTCCTCCCATTTGCCGTCCATGGGACCCCCTCGCTCGACCGTGGGCGCCGTGTGCGTCCTGGTGCGAGCGTGCAACGCCGCCCGGTGGCTGTCCAACGGGGCGCGCCGTGCGCCTGTGGCGAACAAGGGCACATCTCGCGGGGTCGGCGAGTTCGTAGCGCATAGAGTCGACTGCAGGCCCGTGTAAGGAGCAGCCCATGTTCGAACGCTTTACCGACCGTGCCCGACGGGTGGTCGTCCTCGCCCAGGAAGAGGCGCGGATGCTCAACCACAACTACATCGGCACCGAGCACATCCTGCTCGGCCTCATCCACGAGGGTGAGGGCGTCGCCGCCAAGGCGCTCGAGTCGCTGGGCATCTCGCTCGACGGCGTGCGCTCCCAGGTGACCGAGATCATCGGCGAGGGCCAGCAGGCGCCGCAGGGGCACATCCCCTTCACGCCGCGCGCCAAGAAGGTCCTGGAGCTGTCGCTGCGCGAGGCGCTGCAGCTCGGCCACAACTACATCGGCAC
>CBINDH010000478.1:0-1844 GCA_966249365.1 uncultured Xylanimonas sp.
GACGGCGAGCCCGTACGTGCCCTCGACCTGCCCCAGCGCCTCGACGACCTTGCCCTCGAGGGTGTCGGCACCCGAGCGGGCGACGAGGTGCGCGAAGACCTCGGTGTCGGTGTCGGAGACGAGCTCGACGCCCTCGTCGGTCAGCCGGGCGCGCAGCGTCGCGGCGTTGTCGACGATGCCGTTGTGCACGACGGCGACCTGACCGGACGCGTCGGTGTGCGGGTGGGCGTTGGCGTCGCTCGCGGGACCGTGCGTCGCCCAGCGGGTGTGGCCGATGCCGACCTTGCCGGTCAGCCGCTTCGGGAGGGCGTCCGCGAGGTCGCGCACCCGTCCGGCCTTCTTGGTGACCTGCAGGCGTGAGCCCACGACGGCGACGCCCGCCGAGTCGTAGCCGCGGTGCTCGAGGCGCGTGAGGCCCTCGACGAGCAGCGGGGCGGCCTGCTGGGTGCCGACGTAGCCGACGATTCCGCACATGGGTGTGTCTCTCCTTCGGTGGTGGCGTCCGGCTCAGCCGTAGACGATCCTGCGTAGCTGTCGCTCGCTGAGGCGCGGCGCCGCGACCACTCGCGCCGCCAGCTCGTCGACGAGGCGGGCGAAGATCTCCGGGTTCTTGGCCCCGTAGGTCTGCAGCTCGGCGTGACGACGTCGGACGTAGTCCTCGACCGGCTCGGCGTGGAACGCGAGGACGTCGTCGATGACCCGCTCAGCCTCGGCAGGGCTCAGCCCCGTGGTGGCAACGACGTGCGCCACCAGCGTCCGGTCGGGTCTCATGACGGTCGAGCCTGGACCTTGTCGAGCCGACCGGCAAGTTCTTGCCCGATTTCGGGCAGGATGCACGCACTCAGCCGCCTCGTCGTTTGGTGTGACCGTCGCCATGTCACGTTTCGGCACGCCACACGGTCACACGGGTGAGTCCACTAGGAGGGCACCCATGCACGAGATCCTCATCGTCGGCGGCGGCTACGCGGGCTTCTACGCGGCCTGGAAGCTCGAGAAGCACCTGCGCGGTGGCGAGGCGCGCGTCACCGTCGTCGACCCCCGGGGGTACATGACGTACCAGCCGTTCCTGCCCGAGGTCGCTGCCGGGTCCGTCGAGGCGCGGCACACCCTCGTGCCGCTGCGCTCCCACCTGCGCCGCACCCACATCATGACGGGTCACGTCACGCGCGTCGACCACACCGGCCGGACGGCCCACGTGCGCACCCCTGACGGTCACGACCACGCCGTGCGCTACGACACGCTGGTCGTGACCGCCGGTGCCGTGACGCGCACCTTCCCCGTGCCCGGGCTCGCCGCGCAGGCGATCGGCCTGAAGACCGTCGAGGAGGCCGTCGCCGTCCGCGACCACGTCGTGACCGCGTTCGCGCGGGCCGCGGAGCTGCCGCGCGGCGCACAGCGGGCCAAGGAGCTGACCGTGACGGTCGTCGGCGGCGGGTTCACCGGCGTCGAGCTGTTCGGCGAGCTGCTCGGGCTCGGCAAGGACCTGCTGCGCCGCTACCCCGAGATCGACCCGGACGAGCCGTCCTTCCACCTGGTCGAGGCCCGCGACCGGATCCTGCCGGAGGTGACCGACCGGCCGGGCCGCTGGGTGGTGCGTCACCTCGAGTCGCGCGGCGGGCACATCCACCTGCGCGCGCAGCTCCAGTCCGCGACGGACGGGCACGTCGTGCTCTCGACCGGGCAGGATTACGACACGGGGCTGCTCGTGTGGGCGGCCGGCAACGGCTCACACCCGGTCGTCGCCAACCGCACCGACCTGCCGGTCGACGAGCGCGGGCTGCTGCGCGTGCGCGCCGACCTGCGGGTCGGCACCGACGACGTCCCCGAGCCCGGCGCGTGGGCGG
>CBINDH010000479.1:0-1818 GCA_966249365.1 uncultured Xylanimonas sp.
CTTCCCCAGGAGCGGTCGCTCAGGCCTCGTCGACCGAGAACTCCGGGACGCTGTCCGCCGCCGCAGGCGCACCCGCGTCCGCCGCGTCCCACGCCGCGGCGCACGCAGCGCGTACGACGTCGATGCCGACGGGACCCTGGCGGTCGAGCTCGAGGCGCCCGTCGACGACCCGCGCCGCACGCCCGACACACTCCCACCAGCCGTCCGCCCCGCGTTGGGGGAGCGGGTGCGGCTCGAGCAGCGACCGGAGGTCCGCGCCGATGAAGTGTGGCCGGAGGCCCTGCTCCGCCAGCACGTCGTCGCGCGCCGACGAGACACCCGTCAGCACGTGCAGGCCCGCGTAGGCACCTGAACGCGCACCCTGCAGGTCCGTGTCGAGGCGGTCGCCGACGACGAGGGGCCGTTCGGCACCGACACGGTCGACCGCGAGGCGGTACATCGTCGGCTCCGGCTTCCCCGCGCTCGACGGCTCGATGCCGGTCGCCGCGACGACCGCGCCGACCAGCGCGCCGTTGCCCGGCGCGTAGCCCCGCGCCGTCGGAAGGGACAGGTCGCGGTTGCTGGCCACGTGCCATGCACCGGCCGAGACCGCGTACGCAGCCTCGGCGAGGTCGGCCCAGGCAAGGTCCGGCGCGAAACCCTGCGCGACGGCGACGGGGTGCTCGTCCGCCGAGGACACCACGCGGAAGCCGGCGGCCTTCACGGCCGTGATCAGCCCCTTCCCCCCGACGACGAGCACCGGGGCACCCGGCTCGAGCCGCGTGCGCAGCAGTGCGGCGCACGCCTGCGCGGCAGTCATGACCTCGTCCGCCGACGTCGGGATGTCGAGCTCTGTGAGCTGACCCGCGACGTCCTCGGGCTCACGCGACGCGTTGTTGGTCACGAACAGCAGCCGCAGTCCGCGCGAACGGGCCGTGACCAGGCTGTCCGAGGCGTGCTCGATCGGCAGGTGACCGCGGTACGCGACCCCGTCGAGGTCCACGAGCGCGAGGTCGTATGCCTCGGCGAGCGGGAGATCGCTGCCGAGCAGGCCGGCGGCGCTCACGAACGCGACTCCTCGCCCGTCACGTCGGCGGCGTCCCCGTCACGACCGGGGCCGGCAGGAGCATCAACGTCGTCCGCACGGTCCGCGGCAGCCTCGGCGTCGTCAGCACCCTCACGGGCATCGTCGACCTCATCGCGATCGACGTCGTCCGCCACATCCTGAGGATCAGCGTCGTCGTCCGACTCCTCGTCGTCGTCGTCGGCCTCGTCGGCGTCGTCGGCCTCGTCGGCCTCCTCGGCCTCCTGGGCTGAGTCGATCGAGTCGTCGTCCTCGTCGTCGTCGCTGTCCGAGTCGTCGTCCTCGTCGCTGTCCGAGTCCTCGTCGGCGTCCTCGTCGTAGATGTCGTAGACGACGACCTCCTCCTCCGGCTCGGCGTTGCCCGCGGCGCGCTCGAGGTCCTCGGGGTCGACGTCGGCGAGCAGCGCCTCCGCCTCCTCCGTCCGGCCGGCCGCCTCAAGGGCTGCCGCGCGGGCTTGGAGCACACGCAGCGCCAGGTCGCCCTTGAGCGTCGGGAGCTTGTCGAGAGCGGCCAAGGCCGCGTCGTGCTCGCCCAGGTCCGAACGAGCGCCGCTGACGACGATCGCCAGTTCGACCTTGCTGTACGGGTCGAGCGTGTCCGCCTCGGGCGTCGCGGCGAGCGCGATCGCACGCTCCGGCCGCCCGAGCCCACGCTCGGAGTCAGCCATGATCGCGAGGTGCTCCGAGGAGCCGTTCAGACGGCGCACGGTGCGCAGCTCGGTAAGCGGGTGGGTCGGCTGGCGCGTCCCGTTCCG
>CBINDH010000480.1:0-1814 GCA_966249365.1 uncultured Xylanimonas sp.
GGACTCGGTCGAGTACATGGTGAACGCCCACACGGCCGACGCGCTGGTGTGCATCTCCAACTGCGACAAGATCACGCCGGGCATGCTCAACGCGGCGCTGCGCCTGAACATCCCGACGATCTTCGTCTCGGGCGGGCCCATGGAGGCCGGCAAGGCGATCATCGTCGACGGCGTCGCACAGACGAAGCTCAACCTCATCAACGCCATCAACTACTCGGCCGACGACAACGTCACCGACGGCGCGCTGGCCGCCGTCGAGGAGAGCGCCTGCCCCACGTGCGGCTCGTGCTCCGGGATGTTCACGGCCAACTCGATGAACTGCCTCACCGAGGCGCTCGGCCTCTCGCTGCCGGGCAACGGCTCGACGCTCGCGACGCACACCGCCCGCAAGGACCTCTTCCTCGAGGCGGGCCGCACCATCGTCGAGCTCGCCAAGCGCTACTACGAGGACGAGGACGACACCGCGGCGCCCCGTGGCATCGTCACCAAGGCGGCGTTCACCAACGCGATGACGCTCGACGTCGCCATGGGCGGCTCGACCAACACCGTGCTGCACATCCTCGCCGCGGCGCAGGAGGCCGAGGTCGACTTCACGCTCGACGACATCGACGCGATCTCGCGCCGCGTGCCGTGCCTGAGCAAGGTCGCGCCGAACCACCCGAACTTCCACATGGAGGACGTGCACCGCGCCGGCGGCATCCCCGCGCTGCTGGGCGAGCTCGACCGCGCGGGCCTGCTCGACCATTCCGTCACGTCCGTGCACACCCCGACCCTCGGCCAGTGGCTGCGCGACTGGGACATCCGCGGCGGCTCTGCGAGCGAGCGCTCGGTGGAGCTCTTCGGTGCGGCGCCCGGGGGAGTGCGCACCACGCAGGCGTTCTCGACCTCGAACGTGTGGGACTCGCTCGACACCGACGCCGAGAACGGCTGCATCCGCGACGTCGAGCACGCCTACACCGTCGAGGGCGGCCTGGCCGTCCTCAAGGGCAACCTCGCCGAGGACGGCGCGATCATCAAGACCGCCGGCATCGACCCCGACGTCTTCCACTTCGTGGGCAAGGCGCTCGTCGTGGAGTCGCAGGACGAGGCGGTCGAGAAGATCCTCAGCAAGCAGGTCGAGCCGGGGCACGTCGTCGTCGTGCGCTACGAGGGACCCGCGGGCGGGCCGGGCATGCAGGAGATGCTCTACCCGACGTCGTTCATCAAGGGCCGCGGGCTGGGCAAGGTCGTCGCGCTCATCACCGACGGGCGCTTCTCGGGCGGCTCGTCGGGCATCTCCGTGGGCCACATCTCCCCGGAGGCGGCCGCGGGCGGCACCATCGGCCTGATCGAGGACGGCGACGAGATCGAGATCGACGTCGAGTCGCGGCTCATCCGGGTCAACGTGCCCGACGAGGTGCTCGCCGAGCGCCGCGCCAAGATGGAGGCGTCGGAGTTCCCGTGGCAGCCCAAGGACCGCGACCGGTACGTGTCCCCGGCGCTGCGGGCGTACGCCGCGATGGCGACGTCGGCGGACCGCGGCGCGGTGCGCGACGTGAGCCTGATCAAGCGGCGCTGAGCTTCGGGGTCGGCAGCGGGACGGACATCGCGCGCTCGGCAGCGTTCACGCGCCCCAGGGGGCGCTCCACTTCGGGCTTGACTGCCGAGCGCGCGATGTCCGTCCCGCTGCCTTACGTTGCGTTGCATGGTGGTCGACGACGGAAGGTCTCGTTCGCTCAAGCCGCGGTCGTGGCAGGTGACGGAGGGGCTGGAGGCGACGGCGTCGCGCGGCATGCTGCGCGCCGTCGGGATGGGGGACGACGACTGGGGCAAAC
>CBINDH010000481.1:0-1792 GCA_966249365.1 uncultured Xylanimonas sp.
TCAGGTCCGGGATGCCGGGGACCGCCGCCGCCTCGCCGTCGTCGGACGCCACGGCATCCAGGTCGGCCAGGTCCGGCACGGGGACCACGACGTCGATGTCCCACTCCTTGGCCGCCGGCGGCTGGACGACGACCACCTCGCGTCCGCCGTCCGCGGGCGCGCGGTGCCCGCCGAGGAATGCGGCGACCTCCTCGACGGGCCGCACGGTCGCGGACAGCCCGACGCGCTGGACGGGACGGCTGCCGGAAGCGACCAGGAGCGCGTCGAGCCGTTCGAGGCTGAGGGCCAGGTGCGCGCCGCGCTTGGTGCCGGCGACGGCGTGGATCTCGTCGACGATGACCGTCTCGACGCCCAGCAGGCCCGCGCGCGCCTGCGACGTGAGCACCAGGAACAGCGACTCCGGCGTCGTGACGAGGACGTCCGGGGGGCGGGTCGCGAAGGAGCGCCGCTCGCTCGCGGGCGTGTCGCCGGTGCGCATGCCGACGGCGACCTCGGGCGTCTCGAGGCCCGTACGGGCGGCGGCCTGGCGGATGCCGGTCAGGGGAGAGCGGAGGTTGCGCTGGACGTCGGCGGCGAGCGCCTTGAGCGGCGAGACGTAGAGCACGCGGCACCGCTTCTCCCGGGCCGGGACGGGCTCGTGGTGCAGCCGGTCGATCGCCCACAGGAACGCCGCGAGCGTCTTGCCCGACCCGGTCGGTGCGACGACGAGGGCGTGCTTGCCCTGCCCGATCGCGTCCCACGCCCCGAGCTGGGCCGGCGTCGGCCCCGCGAAGGCGCCCGCGAACCAGTCGCGGGTCGCCGGGCCGAGCCGGTCGAGGGGGGACGTCACCTGGCCATTCTTGCGCCCGCCCCTGACAAGCGGCCCGACGACGTCGACCCGGACCTGCTTCGGCCCGCCGGGATCGGTGGCAGGCTTGCCCCGTGCGTCTGAGGGAGTTCTGGCAGCTGGTCGACGAGGTCTTCGGCCCCGGGTACGGCCGCACGCTCGCGCGCGAGCAGGTGCTGCACGAGCTCGGGAACCGCACGCCCGTCGACGCGCTGGAGGCGGGCCTGCCGCCGCGGGACGTGTGGCACGCGCTGTGCGACGCGCTCGACGTGCCCGAGGCGCAGCGGTGGGGCAAGGACGCGCGGCGCAACGCCCCGCCGAAGTCGCGCTGATCTCCGGCTCGTCACGCCGACGCGTTCGTCGCCTTCGAACAGATGTGCGAGTAGAGTCTGCTCACAGGCACGGATTCCGGAACTCTGTCGACAGGCGGGGGCCGGAGAAGGCGTCCGTGTCGGTGGCTGCACCTACGGTCTCGACCGATGACCACGCAGACACGCCCCGCACCGCGCGCCCGCCGCGCCCAGACAGCGAAGGTGAACGACATGCCCGCACCGGCAGACCGCGACAAGGCTCTCGAGGCCGCGCTCGCCCAGATCGACCGCAGCTTCGGCAAGGGGTCCGTGATGCGGCTCGGGGACGAGACCCGCGCCCCCGTCGAGGTGATCCCCACCGGCTCCATCGCGCTCGACGTGGCGCTCGGCATCGGCGGCCTGCCCCGCGGCCGCATCATCGAGGTCTACGGCCCCGAGTCCTCTGGCAAGACGACGGTCGCGCTGCACGCGGTCGCCAGCGCCCAGCGCGCGGGTGGCATCGCGGCGTTCATCGACGCCGAGCACGCCCTCGACCCGGAGTACGCCAAGAAGCTCGGCGTCGACACCGACGCGCTGCTGGTCTCCCAGCCCGACACGGGCGAGCAGGCGCTCGAGATCGCGGACATGCTGATCCGCTCCGGCGCGCTCGACATCA
>CBINDH010000482.1:0-1780 GCA_966249365.1 uncultured Xylanimonas sp.
GATGTCGGAGATGCCGAGGAGCGGGTTGGTGGGCGTCTCGACCCACACGACCCGGGTGGCGCCGGGCCGGACGGCCGCGCCGACGGCGTCGAGGTCGGTCAGGTCGACGGCGGTGTGCTCGATGCCCCACGCACCGAACACGCGCGCGATCAGCCGGTAGGAGCCGCCGTAGGCGTCGTCGGGGAGGACCACGTGGTCGCCCGGGCGCAGCACCGCGCGCAGGAGCGTGTCCTCCGCGGCGAGGCCGGACGAGAACGCGAAGCCGTGCGTGCCGCCCTCGGCCGCGGCGAGCGCCGTCTCGAGCGCGGTGCGCGTCGGGTTGGCGGAGCGCGAGTACTCGTACCCGCCGCGCAGCCCGCCGACACCGTCCTGCTTGTACGTGCTCGTCAGGTACACGGGCGGCACGACCGCCCCGGTGGCCGTGTCAGGGTCCTGCCCCGCGTGGATGGCACGGGTCGCGAACCCTGCGTCTGCCCAGTCGTGCGTCGTCACCCGTCCACCCTAGGCGGAGGTATCAGCGCACGTCGCTGCGGATACACCGTCTCCCCCCGTTCGAGCATCGTGACGTACTTCTCGACGTTGCGTGCCACGGTCTCGGGGCGCTTCGCGTGGCCGAGGCGGAACAGGATCGCGAACCGGTTCTGCGCGGTGAGGAGCTCGAAGTTCGCCGCGGCGTGCGGGTGCGCGGTGAGCGCGGCGGTCCACTCGGGCGGCACGACGACGTCGCGCGTGCCGCCGTACGCGCGGTCCCAGCGGCCGTCGGCCTTCGCGCGGTCGATCTCCGCCTGACCGCGTGGGCGCATCCGCCCCTCCTCGACGAGGCGCGCGACGATGCCGACGTTGCGCTGCGACCAGACGCTGCGCGCCCGGCGCGGGGTGAACTTCTGCAGGCTGGTGTCGGCGTCGCGCGAGCGCCCCTGGCCGTCGATCCAGCCGCTGCACAGCGCCTCGTCGAGCGCGGTGGCGTACGTCAGCGTCGTGGGCGCGGGCCGGTTCTTCTTGGCGAGCACGAGCCAGACGCCGTCGTCGTCGTCCTCGTGCTCGTCGAGCCAGGCACGCCACGCGGCGACGTCGGGCAGGAGCAGCTCCTCGGCGGGCGGCGGGCTGGAGGCCATGGGCCGACGCTACGCCGCACCACCGACGGAACAGGGGCGCGGCGGGGCGTGTTGGCACCGGCGGGAGCGCCGCCGTCGGCCTCCCGGGAAGGAACGGCAGTGAGCTCGATCTTCGACCGCCTCCTGGGCGGCGACAAGCAGACGATGGTCGCACCGCAGGACGCGCTGCCCGGCCGGGCGACGCCGGTGCTGCCCGCGCCGCGACCGCACACGGTCCTGGGGACGCCGATCGCCGGGCCCTGGCCCGAGGGCACGCGCGTGCTGTACCTCGCGATGGGCTGTTTCTGGGGCGCCGAGGAGATCTACTGGCAGGTGCCCGGGGTCGTATCGACGGCCGTCGGGTACATGGGCGGGACCACGCCGAACCCCACCTACGAGGAGGTGTGCACCGCCCGCACGGGACACGCCGAGACCGCGCTCGTGGCGTACGACCCCGCGGTGGTGTCCGAGGCGGAGCTGCTGCGGATCTTCTGGGAGCGGCACGACCCGACGTCCGGGTACCGGCAGGGCAACGACGTCGGCACGCAGTACCGCTCGGCGGTCTACTGGACGACCCCCGAGCAGGAGGCCGTGGTCCGCGAGACGGCGGCCGTGTACGGGGCGGCGCTGACGGCGGCCGGGTACGACCCGATCACCACGGAGCTGCGGCCGGCCGACGAGGCGGG
>CBINDH010000483.1:0-1771 GCA_966249365.1 uncultured Xylanimonas sp.
GTGCCCTCGACCTGCGGGAACGGGAACCAGCTGAGGAACTCGGCGTGGTCCTGCGACGCCTCGTCGAGACCCTGCGCCTCGTTGTAGATGCCGCCCATGACGCCGTAGTCCCAGGTACCCATGAGCTGCATCGCCGCCTGGCCCATCACGACCATGCCGGACGCCGACGCCGCACCCTGCTGGGCGGACGTCGCCTGCCAGCCCGGGTTGAAGGCGTCCTGGTCGAGGATCGACTGCAGGAGCTCGGACGCCTGGAGCCAGCCCGGGTCGGAGAAGTCGCCGTTGTCGATCGCGGCCTGCATCGCCTCAGGCGACACCGAGCGCAGCGCCGTCCAGTACCACCAGTGCGCGGCCGGCCAGCCGTCCACGCCACCGACGGCGACCGGGGTGATGCCGGCGGCCTTGAGCTTGTCCCACACGGTGAAGAGCTCATCGAGCGTCTCGGGGAAGTCGTCCTCGGTCAGGCCGGCCTGCTCCCAGAGGTTCATGTTCACCCAGAAGCCCGAGGGGAGCATGGTGTAGGGCATCCCGAAGATCTTGCCGTCGCGGCCGAAGGCGCCCTCAGCAGCGCTGCGGACCGCCTCGGGGACGAAGTCGGTGAGGTCCTTGACCACGCCGTTCTCGACGTAGTCGGTCAGCTCGCCGCCGCCCCAGGACTGGAACACGTCCGGAGCCGTCCCGCCCGCGATGGCGTTCGGCAGGATGGTGTTGCGCAGCTCCTCGTTCTGGAACGCCTCGACGTTGACGGTCACTCCGGGGTTCGCTGCCTCGAACTCGTCGGCGACGCTCTGCCAGAAGCCGAGCAGCGGCTCGCCGGTGCCGTTGTGCCACCAGGTGATCTCGGTGCCGCCGTCGGACGTGGTGCCGCCGGCCTCGTTGCCACCGCCGCCACAGGCAGTAGCCACGAGGGCCACGGTCGTCGCCAGGGCGATAGCGCCCCCAGCGCGAAGCTTGGTCTTCATGGTGGTTCCCATCTGATCGCAAGGCGACCGTCCATTCGGTCGCGGGAGCCATCACAGCCCGACCGGGGAGAGGATCGGGGACCGTCTGCGTGGAAACACGTAGGGCGGTGGCCGGACCGTTGCCAAGCGGGGCGCCACGCGCCACCGGGTTATGCGACGCGCGCCACATCGGCGACTAGCCGGCCGGCCGGCGCGTGACGGCGGACGCCCACACCCAGACGAAGCCCTCGCGACCGTGCGGGTCGCTGTACCGCACCTCGACCTGCCGGTCCGTCCACGCGACGGCGAGCCCGTCGGCCTCGAACGCGCCCGTCTGCCGCTGCGTCACCCACACACGCACGGGCAGCGGCGTCTCGGGGCGCGTCACCTTGGCGGTGTCGCGCTGCCGCCGGGGCGCCTCCTCCGGCGAGTCGCGCACGGGAACTCTCTCGACCACGGCGCCAGGATAGAACAGACGTTCTAATTCCGGGTGTCTGGCATCATGGACGGATGGCGCACGTCCGTCGTACCAGCGCAGTCGCCGCAGTGATGCTCGTGCTCGCGACGGCGTGCAGCGACGATCCCTCGCCGCCGCCGATAGACACGACGGCACCCTTCGCGGCATACGTGCGCACCGGACCGTGGAACGTGGGCGACTCGGCGGCGCTCGACGGCCGGCTACGGCTGGCTGACGGCTGCCTGGTCGTGGAGGGCGACGACACGACGACGGTGCCCGTCTTCCCGTCCGACTTCCGGTGGGACCCGCAGGACCAGACGCTGACGGCGTTCGGTCTGACCCTGACCGTCGGGGAGCAGGTGTACCTCGGGGG
>CBINDH010000484.1:0-1764 GCA_966249365.1 uncultured Xylanimonas sp.
TCGGTGCCGCCGTGGCCGCGCTCGGGGCGCTCGCCGTCGTCGTCCACGCCTGCATCGCACGCCCGGCACCACCCCCGGCCGCCGCCGCGTCCACCGACGAACCTCCCACGGCACGCCCGCGCGCCGTCGACCTGCACGCCACGCCCGACGGAGCCGCACCATGAAGCTGTTCGTCCAGATCCCGTGCCTGAACGAGGAGGCCACCCTGCCTCTCGTGCTGGCTTCCATCCCGCGCGAGATCCCGGGCATCGACGAGGTGCACGTCGTCGTCATCGACGACGGGTCGACCGACCGGACCGTCGAGGTGGCGCGTGCCCTCGGCGTCGAGCACGTGGTGCGGCACACGCGGACGATGGGCCTGGCCCGCTCGTTCCGCGACGGCGTCGACTACGCGCTGCGGCACGGCGCCGACATCGTGGTCAACACCGACGGCGACAACCAGTACCCGCAGGCGATGATCCCCGAGCTCGTCGCGCCGCTGCTGCGGCGGGAGGCGGACATCGCCATCGGCGACCGGCAGACCGCCACGATCGAGCACTTCTCGCCGTTCAAGAAGCTCATGCAGCGCGTCGGGTCGCGCGTCGTGTCGGTTGCGGCAGGCACGCCGCTGCCCGACGCCGCGTCGGGCTTCCGCGCGTACTCGCGGGCCGCGCTCATGCGGCTCGCGGTGCTCACGCAGTTCAGCTACACGATGGAGACCATCATCCAGGCCGGCAACAAGGGCCTGAAGATCGCCTCGGTGCCCATCACCACCAACGCCAAGACGCGCCCGTCGCGGCTGTTCAAGAACATCTGGCAGCACATGGGCCGGTCCGGCAGAGCGATCGTGCGCAGCTACCTCATGTACAAGCCGTACGGCGTGTTCCTCAGCCTGGGCGTCGTCTTCGGGGTGGCCGCCGTCATCCCGCTCGTGCGGTTCCTCATCCAGTGGGCGAACGGGCGCGGCGCGGGCCACGTGCAGTCCGTCGTCTTCGGCACCACGATGCTGGTCGGCTCGCTGCTCTGCTTCGCGCTCATGGTCCTCGCCGACCTGCTGCGCACCAACCGCACGCTCAGCGAGGAGATCCTGGAGCGCACCAAGGAGCTGCAGTACGGTCCCGCGCCCGAGCTCGTGCGCGACGACGCCGGGGCGGCGCGCGCGGAGCGCGAGTCGACGGGAGCGCCGCACGGTGCGGGCGGTCCTTCGGAGCCGTCCGACGGCACCGGGAGCGCCGCCGGGGCGCAGGACGCCGGTCGCACGTCGGCGGGCCGCCCGTGATCGTCGCCTTCGGGACGTACGACGCCGCACGCCACCCGCGCATCGCCGTGCTCGTCGCCGGGCTGCGCGCCCACGGCCACGACGTCGTCGAGCTCAACCGGCCGCTCGGCTTCACGACCGCCGAGCGCGTGAGGATGCTGCGCGAGCCCTGGCGGCTGCCGCTCCTCGCGCTCCGCCTGATCGTCTGCTGGGCTCGGCTGACCGCCGACGCCGTCGCGCTGCGCGCCCGCCGCGGCTCGCCCGACGCCGTCGTCGTCGGGTACCTGGGGCACTTCGACGTGCTGCTGGCGCGCGTGCTCTACCCGCGCACGCGGCTCGTGCTCGACCACCTGGTCTTCGCGGGCGACACCGCTGCCGACCGCGGTGCGCGCGGCCTGCGCGTCCGCCTGCTGCGGCTGCTCGACCGGGCCGCGACCGCCGTCGCCGACGTCGTCGGCACCGACACGGCGGAGCACCGCGCCATGCTGCGCGACCCCGCCAAGGGCATCGTCGTGCCGGTCGGCGCG
>CBINDH010000485.1:0-1743 GCA_966249365.1 uncultured Xylanimonas sp.
CCCCGACCTCGCGCTCGTCGTCAACGACGGCCCGCAGGTGAGCGCCGCCGCCGTCTTCACGTCGAACCGCGTCGTCGGCGCCCCGGTCCTGTGGTCGCGGCAGTGCATCAAGGACGGCGTCGCGCGCGCCGTCGTGCTCAACTCCGGCTCGGCCAACGTGTGCACCGGCCCTGGCGGCTTCCAGGACTCCCACGCGACCGCCGAGGCCGTCGCCGACGCCCTCGGCATCGGGCCGATCGACGTCCTCGTCGCCTCGACCGGCGTCATCGGCGTCCGCCTCAAGCGCGAGCGCCTCCTCGCCGGGATCCCCGAGGCCGTCAAGGCGCTGTCCGACGGCGATGCCGCCGGCGCGGCGGCCGCGCGCGCGATCATGACCACCGACACCGTGCCCAAGGTCTCGGCGCGCACCGTCTCGACGCCGGCGGGGGAGTTCACGGTCGGCGGCATGGCCAAGGGCGCGGGCATGCTCGCCCCCGCGCTCGCGACGATGCTGTGCGTCATCACCACCGACGCCGTCGTGCCCGACGGCGACGACGGCGCGGCGCTCCTCGACCGCGTGCTGCGCGGGGCCACCGCCACGACGTTCGACCGCATCGACTCCGACGGCTGCATGTCCACGTCGGACACGGTGGTGCTCATGGCGTCCGGCGCCTCCGGGGTGCAGCCGTCGGAGGGCGAGCTCGCCGAGGCGGTGCGCGCCGTCGCCGCGGACCTCGCCGCGCAGCTCCTCGCCGACGCCGAGGGTGCGAGCCACGACATCGCCATCACGGTGACGGGTGCGACCACCGAGGACGCCGCCCTGGCCTGCGCACGGGCGGTGAGCCGCTCCAACCTCGTCAAGACCGCGATCTACGGCAACGACCCCAACTGGGGCCGCATCCTCGCCCAGGTCGGCACCGTCCCCGAGTCGGTCGCCCCGTTCGACCCCGAGCGGCTCGACGTCTCCGTCAACGGGGTCATGGTCTGCAAGGCCGGCGGCGCCCACGAGGACCCGGCCGGCGTCGACATGGCCGCGAACCGCCTCGTGACCATCCTGATCGACCTGCACGCCGGCGACGCCGAGGTCACCCTCATGACCAACGACCTCACGCACGCCTACGTCGAAGAGAACAGCGCGTACACCTCATGACCGTCCCGGCGAGCTCAGCGGCGGTGGCCGCGCTCACTCCCGACCAGAAGGCCGAAGTCCTCCTCGAGGCCCTGCCGTGGCTGCAGGAGTTCGCGGGCGCGCTCGTCGTCGTCAAGTACGGCGGCAACGCCATGGTCGACGACAGCCTCAAGGCCGCGTTCGCGCAGGACATGGTGTTCCTGCGCCAGGTCGGCCTGCGCCCCGTCGTCGTGCACGGCGGCGGCCCGCAGATCAACGCGATGCTCAACCGGCTCGGCATCCACTCCGAGTTCCGCGGTGGCCTGCGCGTGACCACGCCCGAGGCGATGGAGGTCGTCCGCATGGTCCTCACGGGCCAGGTCGGGCGCGAGCTCGTCGGCCTGATCAACGCGCACGGCCCCCGCGCCGTCGGGCTCTCGGGCGAGGACGGCGGCCTGTTCCAGTCCACGCGCCGCACCGCGCACGTCGACGGCGAGCAGGTCGACGTCGGGCTCGTCGGCGACGTCACCGGCGTCGACCCCTCCGCGGTCGAGGACATCCTCGCCGCCGGACGCATCCCCGTCGTCTCCACGGTCGCGCCCGACGTCGACGACCCCACACAGGTGCTCAACGTCAACGCCGACACCGCGGCGTCG
>CBINDH010000486.1:0-1732 GCA_966249365.1 uncultured Xylanimonas sp.
TCCGCCCGCTGCTGATCGGCCCCGCGGTGACGCCGCAGACGGCGCGACGGCACGCCGGGTGGGCCGACGGGCTCGTCACCGTCAACCAGCGACCCGAGGTGCTCGAGCAGGTGGTGGGCGAGTACCGCGACGCCGGCGGCCGGGGGGAGATCGCCCTGCAGGTGCACGTCTGCTGGGTGCCCGACGCGGAGACCGCGATGGCCGTGGCGCGCGAGCAGTGGCGCGGCAACGCGTTCGGCCCACCGCTCGCGTGGGACGTCGAGACGCCCGAGGAGTTCGACGCCCGCGCCGCGTCGATCGACGACGAGACGATCCGCGGCAGCGTGCTGGTCGAGCACGACCCCGCGCGCCTGCGCGACCGGCTCGCTGCGCTCGTCGGGATCGGCTTCGACGCCGTCTACCTCCACCAGGTCGCGACCGACCCCCGGCCGGGCCGCGGCAAGCACCACGACGCCGCCGCGACGGCGACCCCGCGCAGCGCGGCGCTCGACGCGTTCCTCGCCATGGCGGCCGAGCATCTCGTCCCCGACCTGAGGAGCCTGTCATGAGGATCCGCGACACCGGCGACCTGTGGTGGAAGAACGCCGTCATCTACTGCCTCGACGTCGAGACGTACATGGACTGGAACGACGACGGCATCGGCGACCTGCCCGGGCTGGTCCAGCGCATCGACCACCTGGCCGACCTCGGCGTCACGTGCCTGTGGCTCATGCCGTTCTACCCGACGGTCGACCGTGACGACGGGTACGACATCACTGACTTCTTCGGCGTCGACCCCCGGCTCGGCGACGCGGGCGACGTGGTCGAGGTGATCCGGACGGCGCGTGACCGCGGCATCCGCGTCATCGCCGACCTGGTCGTCAACCACACCTCGGCGCAGCACCCGTGGTTCAAGGCCGCACGCTCCAGCACGGACAACCCGTTCCGCGACTTCTACGTCTGGCGCTCCGACCCGCCGCCCGACACGAGCGACCAGGTCGTCTTCCCCGACCAGGAGACGGGCATCTGGACCAAGGACGACCGCACGGGCGAGTGGTACCGGCACCGCTTCTACAAGCACCAGCCCGACCTCAATACCGCGAACCCCGCCGTGCGCGACATGATCGCGAAGGTGATCGGGTACTGGACCGAGGTGGGCCTGTCCGGCTTCCGCGTCGACGCGGTCCCGTTCTTCCTCGCCGACGCCGCGAGCAACCCCACGGACGACCTCGAGGATCCCCACGAGTTCCTCAAGGACCTGCGCTCGCTGCTGTCGCGCCGCTCGGGCGAGACCATCCTCATGGGCGAGGTCAACCTGCCGTTCGACCAGCAGGTGCTGTTCTTCGGCGACCGCGACGGGGACGGGACGAGCGACGGCACCGAGCTCACCCTGCAGTTCGACTTCGTCGGGATGCAGCACCTCTACCTGGCGCTCGCCCGGCAGGACGCCGAGCCGATCGCCCGCACGCTGGCGCAGCGCCCGCGCATCCCGCGCGACGCCCAGTGGGCCACGTTCGTGCGCAACCACGACGAGCTCACGCTCGACAAGCTCAGCGAGGACGAGCGGCAGGAGGTGTTCGCCGCGTTCGGTCCCGACCCCGACATGCAGCTCTACGGACGCGGGCTGCGCCGTCGGCTGCCGACGATGCTCGGCGGCGACCCGCGACGGGTCCGCATGGTGTACTCGCTGCTCTTCGCGCTGCCGGGGACGCCCGTGCTGTTCTACGGCGAGGAGATCGGGATGGGCGAGAAC
>CBINDH010000487.1:0-1707 GCA_966249365.1 uncultured Xylanimonas sp.
ACCGGCGTGCCGTCGCTCGGCGTCACGCCGGCCTCGACGCGCCGGCCGACCCGGAACGTCGTGCCGTCGAGCACCGTCGCGTGCTCGTCGCTGAACCGCAGCACCAGGTGGTCGGGCGCGTTCGCGAACGTGTCGACGCGGAGCCCCGCGAGCGCGGCGTACACCCGGTCGGCGACCGTCTGGCCGTCGACCTTCACGGTCACGTTCGCGGCGAAGGCGTCACCGGGCACGGCGGCCTCCTCGGACGTCGTCGGCAGCCGGGAGCAGCAGGACCTGCCCCGGGACGAGGGCGAACGGGTCGTCGACGTCGTTGGCCCGCGCGACCGTGCGCCACAGGGCCGGGTCCCCGTACTCGCGGTAGGCGATGCCGGGGAGGGTGTCCCCCTCGACCAGCACGTGCCGGCGCTGCGGGTGCAGCGTGCCCGAGGTGGGGTTCTGCCGCGGCGTCGGGCCGGAGATCTCCTCGAGCTCGACGCGGCACGTCGCACGGACGGGCAGCCCGCTGCGCGCGAAGAGCGTGTAGGTGGCGCTGACGCTGCTGGCGAAGCCGAGGAACGACGTCAGGCTCCCCCAGCGGAACCGCACCCAGGGCGGGGACGGTTGCTTGCGGCTCAGCGACGCGGCGGTGGGCACGGTCGCGGAGAGCAGGAGGTCGACGACCTTGGCGACCGAGGTGTCGAACGTCTGTGAGGCGTCGAGGAAGACCTCCAGGCTCAGGCTCGACGGCTTGCTCGACTGGAACTGGGCCGGCCCGGCGGTCTCGTCGGCACGCGTGGTCTGCCGGCGCCACTCGGCACCCTTCTGCAGCGTCAGCTCCTTGGGGTTGAAGTGGAACGCGATGCGGTTCAGCTCGGCACCGGGCGCCGACTGGGACCCGTCGGTGGCGGGTTCGTACAGCACCAGCTCGGCCTTCTCGAGCTTGGATCCCTTGCCGGTCGCCGGCGCCTCGAACGCGATCCCTGCCACGCGATCACCCCGCCCCGGGAGAGGTGAAGCCGTGGTGGGCGATCTCGAGGGTCTCGGTCACGACGCGGTGGTCCTCCGGCGCGAGCTGCGGCCCCGTCCAGCGGACCGGCACGACGCCCAGCAACCCCCAGCGCGCGACCTCGGTGCCGTCGGCGGTCATCGCGACGATCGTCGCCGTTCCCGGCCGGTACCCCTCGGTGACCATCCGGGCGAACAGCGGGGCGACGCGTTCGCTGTCCTTGCCCAGCGGGCGCGTCAACGTGATGTTCGGGTAGCGCAGCCGGGTGGGCAGCGTCCAGACGACCTCGTTGTTGCCGCCTTCCTCGCGCGTCTCGGTGACGACCTCGGCGCCCAGGCCGGTGCAGTGCGTGAACGCGCCGACGTCCCAGCCGTCGAGCTTGATCTGGTACCAGATCGACAGGGCGACCTCGGTGCTGAGGTAGGCGGACATCAGCGCCCCCAGCCGGGGTCGGCGCGGAGGCCGAGCCGGTCGCGGTCGCGCAGGGTCTCGGCCCGGAGGCGGCGCAGCAGCGGGTCGGTGAGGCGGCGCGCGAGGTCCTCGACCTGGTCGTGCGTGAGGCCCGCGAGCGGGTCGGCGGGAGGAGGCGGCGGCGCCGACGTCGTCACCGGTGCGGGGCCGACGGCCTCGTCGAGCGCCGGGCCCGGCGGGGCGGACGGCGAGGCGAAGTCGGGTCGTGCCGCCGGAGCGTGCGGCGGCTCCTGCGGCGGGGCGGGGGCGAG
>CBINDH010000488.1:0-1699 GCA_966249365.1 uncultured Xylanimonas sp.
AGACGGCGAAGGCCTGACCCACCACGCACGACAGGGGCCCGCGGCAGCAGCCGCGGGCCCCCTGCGCTGTCCCGGGGCGTTCCGGTCAGCCGCGCCGGTGGTGCGCCACCCGGCGGTGCAGCAGTGCCAGCGCCGCGGCGACGGCCCGCGGCTCCTCCAGCGCGCTGAGGTGACCGACGCCCGGCACGACCGTGAGCGCCCCGTCCTGCGCCGCCTGCACCATGTGCTCGGCCTCGTCGACCGGGGTGACCTTGTCCTCGGCGCCGACGACGACCGCCACGGGGCCGTCGAACTCCTTGAGGACGTGCGTGCGGTCCACCCGGCCGGCCATCATGCGCGACGCCCACGCCAGACCTCGGGGTGCCTGCGCGTGCACCCACGCGTCGAGCGTCGGGAGCAGGGAGCGCCGCTCCTTGAGGCTGGTCTCCCCCAGCAGCTGCGCCGGCAGCGCGAGCACCGGCTCGATCGTCTGCCCGAGCTCCATCTCCCGGGCGATGCGCAGCCGGTTGGCCCGCGCCTCCGGGGTGTCCGCGACGGACTTCGTGTCGACGAGCCCCAGTCCCGAGACGAACTCCGGGTGCCGCTCGGCGATCTCGAGCGCGACGTACCCGCCCATCGACATCCCGACGACGACGGCGTTCGCGACGCCCGTCGCGTGGACCGACCGGACGACGGCGTCCGCGGCGAGGTCGATGCCCGGCGCGATGCTGCCGAACTCGCTGTAGCCCTGCCCGGGCAGGTCGACGCCGAGGGCGCGCACACCCGTCGGCAGCGCCTCGGCGGCGGGGATCCACACCCGATGGTCGAACGGGAACGGATGGATCAGCACGATCGGGACACCGCCGCCGTCGTGCAGGTCATGGAGTGCCAGCGTGGGCAGCGGGGTCATCTCGTCCTCCCGTTGGCTCGATCCCCTTGTTGCTGGTCGCCGCCGACCTCAGTCGTCGGCGGTGACGGACACCGTGCTGCTCTCACCGTCCCACGTCGTCGGCAGCGGCGCCCGACCTGGCAGCACGTGCCCCACGATCTCGTCGAGCACGCGCCGGACGGCGGGCTCGCCGACCCACAGGTGCTTCGCGCCGTCGACGCCGATGACCTCCGCCTGCGGGACCCGCGCGAACCGGCGGCGGGCCTCGTCGGGCTGGAGGTAGGTGTCGTGCTCGGGCACCAGGACCACGAGCGGCTTGCCGAACGCGCCCCACCGGTCGAGGTCGGCGTCGGTGGCGCGGTGCAGCGGCGGGGACAGCAGGACGGCACCCTCGATCGTGGGGTCGTCGCCGTGCTTGAGGATGAGCTCGGTGCCGAACGACCAGCCGACCGCCCACCGCCGCGGCAGCCCGTGGAACTCGGCGTACTCGTACGCGGCCGCGACGTCGTACCGCTCGGCCTCCCCGCCGTCGAACGCCCCCTGCGACGTGCCGCGCGGGGACGTGGTGCCGCGGGTGTTGAACCGCAGGACGGCGAGGTCCGCGAGCGCCGGGAGCCGCCACGCCGCCTTACGGAAGACGTGGGAGTCCATGTACCCGCCGTGCGTCGGCAGCGGGTGGAACGTCACGAGCGTCGCCGCGGGCTCGACGTCGAGGGGCCGGGCCAGCTCGCCGACGAGCGTCAGCCCGTCCGCGGTGTGCAGCTCGATGTCCTCACGCTGTGCGGGCAGGACGGTCAACGAACGGATCTCTTGCGGCACACGGCCAGCCTA
>CBINDH010000489.1:0-1698 GCA_966249365.1 uncultured Xylanimonas sp.
ATCACCTGCGCGTAATTGAGGAGCGAGGCCCCCTGCTCGAAGGCGGTCGCGACCCCGAAGCTGCCGCCGCCGCCGCGCACCGCCCAGAACAGCTCGCGGTTCTCGGTGTCGCTGGCGCGGACCTGTGTGCCGTCGGCGAGCACGAGCTCGACCGCGAGCAGGCTGTTGGTCGTCAGGCCGAGCTTGCGCGAGTAGAAGAACGTCCCGCCGCCGAGGGCGAAGCCCGCGAACCCGACGTCGGGCGCCGAGCCGTGGAGCACGGCGAGCCCGTGCGCGGCCGCGGCCTCGACGACGTCGACGACGAGGGCCCCGCCGCCCACCCGCGCGACGCGACGGACGGGGTCGACCGTCACGGCGTCGAGCCGGCCGGTGCGCAGCAGCACGACGTCGGAGAGGTCGTGCGCGGCGAGCGGCGTGGCGTTGTGCCCGGTGCTCTGGGGCGCGACGCGCAGTCCGGCGAGGCGGGCGGCGCGCACGACGGCGGCGACCTCGGTCGCGTCGGCCGGCTCGGCGACCGCCGCGGGACGCTGGTCGGCTGCCAGGGTCCAGGGCAGGCGCGCGACGTCGTAGCCGGGGTCGCCGGGCAGGTGCACGTCGCAGACGCCGGCCAGGTGCTCGCTGAGGGTCTCCGCGCGGGTGTGCGTGGTCTCGATCGTCATCGTTCGGTTCCTCCTCGGCCGCCGGGAGGGTCCCGGCGGGCGGCGCCCCGCGACGAGGCGCACGAGGGTTCAGGAGAGGAGGGGCCGCCGCTCGATACATCCCGCTCGCGCCCGAGCGCGCGAACGCCGCCGGGCTGGAGCCTGGTGAGGCTCCGGCCCGGCGGCGTCTTCCCTGGGTGGCGGGGTCAGTCCGCCAGGTATCGGTCGTACGCGATGGTGGTCAGGAACGGCGGGAACTCCTCGCCGAGCGCGACCTCACGGAAGACGGCGGCAGCGTCGTCGTACCGGTCGCCGGGGAACCGCTCCAGGCCCGCGAGCACGTCGTCGAGCACCTCGAGCGTCCGCTCACGGGTGACCGTGCCGTGCTCGGTGCGGATGCCCGCGGCGATCCACTGCCACACCTGCGAGCGGGAGATCTCGGCCGTGGCGGCGTCCTCCATGAGGTTGTCCAGGGCGGCCGCCCCGGTTCCGCGCAGCCACGAGGCGATGTAGCGCACGCCGACCGAGACGTTCGACCGCAGACCGCACTCGGTGACCGTGGAGCCGGTCCGCGAGGCGGAGGCGACGTCGAGCAGCTCGGCCTGGCCGACCGTGACGTCCGGCCGCTGCCGGGTGACCTGGTGCGGGCGGTCGCCGAGCACCGCGTCGAACTCGGCCATCGCGGTGGCGATGAGGTCCGGGTGCGCGACCCAGGTCCCGTCGAACCCGTCGCCGGCCTCGCGGCGCTTGTCGTCGGCGACCTTGTCCAGGGCGCGCTGCGTGACGTCGGGGCGACGCCGGTCGGGGATGAAGGCGCTCATCCCGCCGATGGCGTGCGCGCCGCGGCGGTGGCACGTGGCGACCAGGAGCTCGGTGTACGCCCGCATGAACGGGGCGGTCATCGTGACCTGGTTGCGGTCGGGCAGCACGTAGGACGCACCGCGGGTGCGCAGGTTCTTGATGATCGAGAACAGGTAGTCCCAGCGCCCCGCGTTGAGGCCGGCCGCGTGCTCGCGCAGCTCGTAGAGGATCTCCTCCATCGCGAACGCGGCGGGCAGGG
>CBINDH010000490.1:0-1697 GCA_966249365.1 uncultured Xylanimonas sp.
CCCCGCCGTCATCGACACCCTCGAGAAGGACCACGTCCACACCGAGGACGAGGCCCTCGTCGACCTGTACCGCAAGATCCGCCCGGGCGAGCCGCCCACGGTCGAGGCCGGCCGCGCGCTGCTCGAGAACTTCTACTTCAACCCCAAGCGTTACGACCTCGCGAAGGTCGGCCGCTACAAGGTGTCGAAGAAGCTCGGCATCGAAGCCCCGCTGACGGACTCCACGCTGACCCGCGCCGACATCGTCGCGACGATCAAGTACCTCGCCGCGCTGCACGCCGACGTCGCCACCCTGCCGGGCACGCGCAACGGCGAGCCGGTCGAGGTGCGCGTCGAGACCGACGACATCGACCACTTCGGCAACCGCCGCATCCGCGCCGTCGGCGAGCTCATCCAGAACCAGGTGCGCACGGGCCTGTCCCGCATGGAGCGCGTGGTCCGCGAGCGCATGACGACGCAGGACGTCGAGGCCATCACGCCGCAGACGCTGATCAACATCCGCCCGGTCGTGGCGTCGATCCGCGAGTTCTTCGGCACCTCGCAGCTCTCGCAGTTCATGGACCAGAACAACCCGCTCGCGGGCCTGACGCACAAGCGTCGTCTCAACGCCCTCGGCCCGGGTGGTCTGTCGCGCGACCGCGCCGGCATGGAGGTCCGTGACGTCCACCCGTCGCACTACGGCCGCATGTGCCCGATCGAGACCCCTGAAGGCCCGAACATCGGTCTGATCGGCTCGCTCGCGTCGTTCGGTCGCATCAACCCGTTCGGCTTCATCGAGACGCCGTACCGCAAGGTCGAGGACGGCAAGGTCACCGACCAGATCGACTACCTGACCGCCGACGACGAGGACCGCTACGTCATCGCGCAGGCCAACACGCCGCTGACGGCCGACGGCCGCTTCGCCGAGCAGCGCGTCCTCGTGCGCGTCAAGGGCGGCGAGACGTCCGACGTCCCGGTCAGCGAGGTCGACTACATCGACGTCTCGCCGCGCCAGATGGTGTCGGTCGCGACCGCGCTCATCCCGTTCCTCGAGCACGACGACGCGAACCGCGCCCTCATGGGTGCCAACATGCAGCGCCAGGCCGTGCCGCTGGTCCGCTCCGAGATGCCGCTCGTCGGCACCGGCATGGAGCGCCGTGCGGCCGTCGACGCGGGCGACGTCGTCGTGGCCACCAAGGCCGGCGTCGTCACCGAGGTGTCGGCCGACCTGGTCGTCGTCGCGAACGACGACGCGACCACGTCGTCGTACCGCATCGCGAAGTTCGTGCGCTCCAACCAGGGCACGTCCTACAACCAGCGCGTGATCGTGGACGAGGGCCAGCGCGTCGAGCCGGGCTCGGTCCTGGCCGACGGGCCGGCGACGGACGAGGGCGAGCTCGCGCTCGGCCGCAACCTGCTCGTCGCGTTCATGTCGTGGGAGGGCCACAACTACGAGGACGCGATCATCCTCTCGCAGCGCCTCATCGAGGACGACGTCCTCTCCTCGATCCACATCGAGGAGCACGAGGTCGACGCCCGCGACACCAAGCTGGGCCCGGAGGAGATCACGCGGGACATCCCGAACGTCTCCGAGGACGTCCTGGCCGACCTCGACGAGCGCGGCATCATCCGCATCGGTGCCGAGGTCGGCGCCGGCGACGTGCTGGTCGGCAAGGTCACCCCGAAGGGTGAGACCGAGCTGACCCCGGAGGAGCGCC
>CBINDH010000491.1:0-1695 GCA_966249365.1 uncultured Xylanimonas sp.
CCGGCCGGGCGCGGCCGGCCCAGCGTCAGCTTCGGCTCGAGCCGCAGGGTGACCGTCGACCCGGGGTCGAACCCGGAGACGTCGACGGTGACCTTCTTGCCGGCGACGACGAGCCACGGGGTGACCGTCACGTCGGCCTCGGGCTCCTCGGGCTCCTCCGGCTCGGCCGTCACCAGCTGCGCCACGCCCCAGCGCGACGTGTTCTGGTAGCTGATGCCCGTCGGGTCGGCCCAGGTGCGCACCGAGGTCCGGGTGCCGTTCGTCCCGTCGTTGACCTGGAAGTCCAGGCCGTGGAACGTGCCGGGCCCGCCGGCCTCGAGGAGGCTGATCGCCGCCTCGACCCGGTAGCCGGTCTCGGTGAGCGTCGTCGCGCTGGTCAGCCGGTCGCGTTGGAACGCCTCGTCACCCGTGCCGAACGACGTGACGTTGTCGACGTTGATCCGGATCTGCGTGTCCTCGTAGCGGTACGGCCCGTTCCGGACGTTGCCCGCGTCGAGGAAGATCTCCACGGAGTCCTGGATCCACGGGTCGGAGCCCGACACGTCGATCTGGTCGTCGGTGACGTCCGCCAGCACGTACAGCGTGCTGCCGTCGCCGCTCCAGAGCGTGCGCACCTCGGCGGTCGCCGCGCCGTCGGCCGAGCCCTCGACCTGGGTGTCGGTCGTCACCACGTCGGCGAGCGACCACACGTCGTCGACGTCGCCGTCGATCGTCGGCGCCGTCGGGGCCTCGGCGACCTCGACGAACGAGAGCGGCTCGACCAGCGTGAGCGTGCCGAGCACGCCCGGGCTGTTCCAGCCGGTGGTCGTGCCGCCGTCGGTCACCTGCAGGTCGACGTCGAGCACGTCGCCCGCCGCCGCGCCGTCGAGCGGCACGTGCAGGACGGCCGCCCAGCCGTCGTCGGTCGCGGCGACGACGCCGGGCACGTCGCCCGTCCCGTCCCGGCCGAACGCGTAGGTGTCCGCGCCGAGCACGACGGTCACGCCGTCCGTGGCGTCGACGGTCGCGTCGCGCACCGTCACGTACACGGTGAGGTGGTCCGCCTCCCAGCGGGTCTGGAACGCCGCCACGTCGCCCACGGCGTGCAGCGGGAGCCGCTGCCAGTCGTGCGCGGTGGTCGCGGCCTCGTCCAGCGCCACCGAGCCCTGGAAGGAGAGCTCGGCGAGCAGCCGCGGCTCGAGCTCGCCCCCGGCCGCGCCGAAGTACGCCGGCTTGGCCTGCAGGCCCGAGTCGAACAGGAGCGGCGCCTGGGTGCTGCGCCAGCTGCGGCCGTCGTGCAGGCCCCAGACCGTCACGGCGAACATGTCACCCGTCGCGGCGTGGAACTCGCGGAACACCTCGAAGGCGTCGCGGTAGAAGTACCCCTGCTCGATGATGTTCGCCTGGGTCACCGGCGTGCCGACCGTGACGTCCATCTCCGTCACCGCCTGCACGACCGGCAGGTGGGCGAACCGCTCCAGGGCCGTCTCGAGCGCCGAGACCGGCGTCGAGAGCGACACGTGGAACTGGTGGCCGACGCCGTCGAGCGGCACGCCGCGGTCGAGCATCCGCTCCACCAGGGCGAGGTAGCGGTCCTGCTTGCCGCCCTGGTCGGTGTTGTAGTCGTTGATGAAGAGCGCGACCGGACGGTCCGTGCCGTCGGCGGCGTACTCGTCGTTGAACGCCTCCTCGGCGTACGCGAACGCGAGGGCGATG
>CBINDH010000492.1:0-1693 GCA_966249365.1 uncultured Xylanimonas sp.
CTCCGCGACGCCCAGGCGCAGCAGCTCCGCCTCGCGGGCACGCTCGGCCGCGCGCGCGGTCAGGTCGTCGATCTCCGCCTGCAGCGCGGCCCGCTCGGTCCACGCCGCCCGGTACGCCTCGAGCGTCGCCCGGTGGGCGGGGCCGGCGAACGCGTCGAGCGCCTCGCGCTGCTTCGACGGCGTCCGCAGCCGGAGCTGGTCGGCCTGGCCGTGGACCGTGACGAGCTCGTCGGCGATCTCCGCGAGGACGCCCTGCGGCACGCTGCGCCCACCCAGATGGGCGCGCGAGCGCCCTTCGGCGGCGACGGTCCGCAGCACGACGACGGTGCCGTCGTCGTCGACCGACCCGCCGGCGTCCTCGACGCGCGCGGCGACACCGGGACGCGCGTCGAGCTGCCAGCGGCCCTCGACGGCCGCGCCCGACGCGCCGGGGCGGACGGCGCCGGCGTCGGACTTGCCGCCCATGAGCAGGCCCAGGCCGGTGAGCAGCATCGTCTTGCCCGCACCGGTCTCACCGGTGATCACCGTCAGGCCCCGGGCGAGCGTGACGCGAGCCTGGCGGATGACGCCCAGGTTCTCGATCGCGATCTCTTCGAGCACCTCACACCTTCCTGATGTCGTCGAGGCCCTCGGCCGGGAACGAGGCGGCGACGTCGCGTCCGGCGCCGTCGTGCGACGTCGCGCCGCGGTCGACGACGGGCAGGTCGATGTCGTCCTCGTCGTCCTCGGTGACCGCGTCGCGCAGCGCCGCGGCGCGGGCACGTGCGGCTGCGGCGTCGTCGGCGGCCTCCCGCCAGCCGACGACGGGGAGCGAGAACTTCGAGACGAGACGATCCGTGAACGGGGCCGTCGACAGCCGCGCGAAGCGCAGCGGGTGCTCGCCGCGGCGCACCTCGACCGTGGACCCCTGGGGCAGGTCGATGCTGCGACGCCCGTCGCAGGTGAGCACGGCCGACACCGGCGAGCGCTGCAGCACGGTGATCCGGTACGCGGACCGCGGCCCGATGACGAGCGGCCGGGCGAACAGCGCGTGCGCCGACAGCGGCACGAGCAGCACGCCGTCGACGTCCGGCCACATGACCGGTCCCCCGGCGGAGAACGCGTGCGCCGTCGAGCCGGTGGACGTCGCGACGACGACCCCGTCGCAGCCGAAGCTCGACAACGGCCGCCCGTCGACCTCGATGCCGAGCTCGACGACGCGGTGCCGCTGCGCCTTCTCGATCGTGGCCTCGTTGAGCGCCCAGCCGTGGATCGGCTCCTCCTCGTCGGGCCGGTGCACCTCGACGGAGACGACGGTGCGCTCCTCGACGACGTAGTCGTGCCGGGCGAGGCGGCGGATCGCCTCGCGGAGGTCCTCGCGCTCGGACTCGGCGAGGAAGCCGACGTGCCCCAGGTTCACCCCGAGGATGGGCACCGCGGTGCCGTGCGTGAGCTCCGCCGCGCGCAGGATCGTGCCGTCGCCGCCCAGGACGATGACCGCCTCGGACTCCGTGACGCCCTCGCGCACGCGGCCGGTGGCCGCCGGGTCGCCGAACGACTCGGCCAGCTCGTCGTCGTGCAACGCCACGTCGAACCCGGCCGCCTCGAGCTCCTCGACCGCGAGGTCGAGCAGGGCGACGGCCTCGGCCCGGCCGCCGTGCGTGACGACGAGGACTCTGCGGGTCACTGTGCACCTCCGGTGCGGAAGAACGGG
>CBINDH010000493.1:0-1687 GCA_966249365.1 uncultured Xylanimonas sp.
CTCGTGACGACGCCCGCACGGGCGAGGCGCTGGGCCGCGCCCTCGACGCGCTGGCCGGGGTGGGTGCCGCCGCCGTCAGCACCGACGCGCTGCTGGGCACCGTGCGCAGCCGGGTGCGCCGTCGCCGCGCGGTCAAGCAGGCCGGGATCGGTGCGACGACCCTCGCTGCGAGCGGGGCGCTCGTCGTCGGCGCCCTCCAGCTGCGGCCGACGGCAGTCGGGCCCGCGGTTCCCGTCCCGCCGAGCCCGACCGAGACCGCGACGCCGACGCCGCCCGCGACGCAGGAACCGACTCCCCCGGTGACGCAGGAGCCGACGCCGCAGACGCCGGCCGCGGAGTGCTCCGCGGCGGGCAAGAGCACCGACGCCGACCTGTCCGGCCTGACCCCCGAGGCGCAGGAGACGGCACGCGCCCTCCTGGCCGCCGCGGTGGCCTGCGACGCCGATGCGCTGGTCGCCCTGGCAGAGCGTGACGGGACGCACTTCAACTTCGGCACGAACGACCCCCGGGAGACCTGGGACCTGCCGGGGGCCGAGGCCGACGACCCGATCTACGAGCAGCTGCGGCGCATGCTCACGCAGACGACGTGGACCGTCGCGTCGGGCCAGGCGGAGAACGACACGTTCAAGTGGCCTCTCGTCGCCCAGCAGGACGGCGGCCGGCTCGACGACGACGCCGCCTGGCAGGAGGCCGTCGACGCGCTGGCGGTGCCGGAGGAGTTCGTCCAGGTGATGCGCGAGAACCAGACGTACCACGGCCTGGCCCTGGGCATCACGCGGGGCGGCACCTGGCTCTACTTCGGCGGCGGAGACTGACCGCAGCCGGACGTGTGACACTGCAGCCATGCCGAGCACCGTGATCCCCGCCGAGGCCCGCACGCACACCGAAGATCTCGGGGCGTTCGTGACCGCGTCGCCGTCGTCGTTCCACGCCGCCGCCGAGATCGCCAGGCGGGCGGTCGCGGGGGGCTTCACCCTCCTGACCGAGACGTCCGCATGGTCGGTGGTGCCGGGCGGCCGCTACGTCGTCGTCCGCGACGGCGCGGCGGTCGCCTTCGCGCTGCCCGCCGAGGCCGGCCCGACGACGCCGTTCACGATCGTCGGGACGCACACCGACTCCCCCGGCTTCAAGCTCAAGCCGCGCCCGACGACGGGCGGCCACGGGTTCTGGCAGGCGGGCGTCGAGGTGTACGGCGGGCCGCTGCTCAACTCGTGGCTGGACCGCGAGCTCGAGCTCGCCGGGCGGCTCGTGCTGCTCGACGGCACCGAGCACCTGGTCCGCACCGGACCGTTCCTGCGCCTGCCCCAGCTCGCGATCCACCTCGACCGCTCCGCCAACGACGGGCTGGCGCTCGACAAGCAGCGGCACACCCAGCCCGTGTGGGGCCTGGGCGAGGTGGCAGACGCCGACCTGCTCGCCGCCCTCGCGCCGGCCGGCGTCGACCCGGCCACCGTCGGCGGCTACGACGTCGTCGTCGCGGACACGCAGACGCCGCGCGCGTTCGGGGCCGACGGGGCGCTGTTCGCCTCGGGGCGCCTCGACAACCTGCTCTCGACGCACGCCGCGCTCACGGCGCTGTTCGCCGTCGCCGGCGACCCGGCCGAGGCCTCGACCATCGGCGTGGTGGCCGCGTTCGACCACGAGGAGATCGGGTCCGAGTCCCGCTCCGGCGCCGCGGGACCCGTGC
>CBINDH010000494.1:0-1677 GCA_966249365.1 uncultured Xylanimonas sp.
GAACCACACGGGGGAGGCGGCGACGACGGTGCGTGGGTCCAGTCCGCTGGGCGTGCCGTGGGCGATGCGCTCGGACGCCATGACGGTGTCGTGCCGCCGGGCGGCGTCGAGGGTGACACCGAACGCGGCCGCGACCGCGTCCGTGACCGCCGCGGCGACCGCGGCGCTCGACCCGAGCCCGCGCCCCGCGGGGATCGCGCTCTCGACGCGCACGTCGACCCCGTCGGGTCCGGTTCCGGGGGCCACGGCGTCGAGCGCGGCACGCACCGCGGCGACCGTGGCATCGACGGCCGCGGGCGCGGAGGCGAACGGGCCGTCGTACAGCCCGCAGGTCAGGCGCCCGCCGCCCGCGACGCGCCGCGCCTCGGCCACGACGGCCATGGTGCGCACGGGGACGGCGATCGCGGGCGCGCCGTAGACGACGGCGTGCTCGCCGAGCAGGATCGCCTTCGCGTGGGCCGACCCGGCGCCGAGAGGATGAGAATGCACCAGAGGATTATTCCGGACGCTCGGCGTGGGCCATAGGGCGTGAGTCACAGGGCGACGATACGGGGTCTCCGCGCGCGTCGTGCGCGCGCGTGCGAGCCGCAGCCCTGACCGGCATCCTTGGGGCGCTGCGCTCGTCAGCGCAGGTCGAGCCGCATCAGGACCCGCGTGAACCCGGCGAGGACCGAGGTCGTGTCGGCCGCCTTGGTGAACCCGGCCTGCTCGAACAGGCGCCGCGTGCCCACGTACGCCATCGTGAGGTCGACCCGTTCGCCGTGGTTGTCGACGGGGTACCCCTCGATGGCCGGGGCGCCGCGGTCGCGCGCGTGCCGTACGGCGCCCTCGACCAGCGCGTGCATGATGCCCTGCTTGCGGTGCCCGGGTCGCACCCGGAAGCACCACAGCGACCAGACGTCGAGGTCGTCGACGTGGGGGATCTTTCGGTTCGTGGCGAACGACGTGGCGCGTCGCGGGTGGACCGCCGCCCAGCCGACCGGGTCGTCGCCGTCGTAGGCGAGCACCCCCGGTGGCGGGTCCTGCGCGCACAGCTCGCGGACGCGTTCGGCCCGGGCGGGGCCGACCAGCGCCTGGTTCTCCTTGGAGCCGATGCGGTAGCTCAGGCAGAAGCAGACGTTCGACGTCGGCTTCTTGGGCCCGACGACGGCGGCGACGTCGTCGAAGACGACCGCGGGGCGGACTTCGATGGCCATGGGTCCCAGTGTGCCGAGGCGCCGGTCGTCGTCCCAGCGCCACGCGGGGGTGCCACCGGAGCGTTCTGTGCTGCCATGCTGCCCTCTGCACGAGACGACCGAGGAGGAACCATGCAGTGCTACGACTGCGCCACCGACGACCAGCGCGAGCGGACCGCCGCCGCGGTGTGCCGCACGTGCGGTGCCGGCCTGTGCGTCGGCCACGCCGTCCCGGGGTTCGCCGAGGAGGTGCAGAACAGCCTGGGCAACCCCGTGACGCGCCGTCTCCCGGGCCGCCGGCTGTACTGCCGCGACTGTGCCCCTGCCACCGCTGTCGCGCCGGAGCCCGCCCGGGCGGCAGCGCTCGTCTGAGCGGCGCGGGTCAGGACCCGGCGACGCCGACCCGCACGAGGTTGGCCCACGGGTCCTCGAGCTCGAGCGCCCGCCCGTCGTCGCGGACCTCCGCGCCGTGGTGCCGCATCCGCTCGGCGACGGCGCCGAC
>CBINDH010000495.1:0-1668 GCA_966249365.1 uncultured Xylanimonas sp.
GTCACGTAGTGCTTGTAGACGATCTCCTGCGCGGCGTAGTCCCAGCTCGCGTTGATCTCCGGGTGCCGGGTGACGGCCATGAGCACGGCCTTGGCGGCGAGGAGCAGCGGCGTGACGCGGACGTCCGCGAACTCGCGGTCCTCCTTGAGCGCGGCGACGAGCTTCATCGTCCTGGTGACGTCGACCGTGTGGAACACCGTGACGTGCGGCGCGGTGAACGCGCTGGCGACCATCGCCTCGGCCGTGCGCTTGCGCACCGACTTCACGGGCACGCGCGTGCGGCGGCCGTCGGACGAGACGGAGCCGGACGCCAGCCACGGCTGGTCGTCGTCGGGGTAGGTCGCGAGCGTCTGCGGCTTCGCGGCCTCGGCGTGCGCGACCAGGTCCTCGCGCGTGACGATGCCGCCCGGGCCCGTGGGCTGCACGGTGGACAGGTCGACGCCGAGCTCCTTGGCGAGCTTGCGCACCGGCGGCTTGGCGAGCACACGCCCGTGCGCGGCCGCCCCGTTCCCGCCGACGGCGGGCACCGAGATGGAGCCGCGGTCGGGCGCGACAGGGCGCTCGTCGACGACGGCACCCCTGGTGGTCGAGCCCGTCGGAACCGACCTGCTCGTCGAGCCCGTCGAGACCGACCTGCTGGTCGGCCCCGTCGAGACCGGCCTGCTGGTTGAGCTCGTCGAAACCGACCTGCTGGTTGAGCTCGTCGAAACCACCGCGCTCGTCGCGTCCGTCGAGACCGCTGCCGGTGCGGCCTTCGCCGTCGCGCCCCGACGTCGGCGTCGTCCGGACGCCGCGCCGTCCGCGGTGCCGTACCCGACGAGCACCGAGCCAGATCCCTGGGCGGCGGCGGCGGTTTCGACAGGTTCGACCTGCGGTGCCGGCGCGGTCTCCGCAGGCTCCGTCGCCACCGAGGAGGACACCTCGATGATCGGCGTGCCGACGTCGACGGTGTCGCCCTCCTCGACGAGCAGCGCCGTCACGGTCCCCGCCCACGGCGAGGGCAGCTCGACGAGCGACTTGGCGGTCTCGATCTCGACGATCACCTGGTTGACGGCCAGCGTGTCTCCGACCGCGACCTTCCACTCGACGATCTCGGCCTCGGTCAGGCCTTCACCGACGTCGGGCAGGGGGAACCTCTGCGTGCTCACAGGTCCTCTTCTCAGTACGCGAGCGAGCGGTCGACGGCGTCGACGCCGCGGTCGACGGACGGCAGGTAGTCGTGCTCGAGCTTCGCCACCGGGTAGGGGGCGTGGAACCCGCCGACGCGGATGACGGGCGCCTCGAGGTGGTGGAAGGCATCCTCGGTGACGCGCGCCGCGACCTCGGCACCGATGCCGTGGACCGTCGGGGCCTCGTGCACGACGACGCAGCGGCCCGTCTTGCGCACCGAGGCGACGACGGCGGGGATGTCGAGCGGCGAGATGGCGCGCAGGTCGACAACCTCGGCGGACGTACCCTCGGCGGCGAGCGCGTCGGCGGCCTTGAGCGCCGTCTGGACGGTCGGGCCGTACGCGACGAGCGTGACGTCGGTGCCGGTGCGTACGACGCGCGCGGTGTCGAGGATGCCGGGTGCGGGCGCCGCGTCGAGGTCCACCTCGCCCTTGGACCAGTACCGGCCCTTCGGCTCGAAGAAGATGACCGGGTCCGGCGAGCCCACGGCCGCGCGGA
>CBINDH010000496.1:0-1631 GCA_966249365.1 uncultured Xylanimonas sp.
GAGCCCACGAATGAGCATCGGTTGCGCTGGATTTCGCGTCGCGGCGAGGGCACGGGCTCCAACTCGTGGGTCGTCTCGGGCGAGCACACCGCCTCGGGCAAGCCGATGCTCGCGAACGACCCGCACCTCTCGCTCGGCGCGCCGAACATCTGGGCCCAGGTCGGCCTGCACTGCCTCACCGTCTCGGACGACTGCCCGTTCGACGTGGCCGGGTTCTCGTTCGCCGGCTTCCCGGGCGTGATCATCGGCCACAACGGCAGCCTCGCCTGGGGCCTGACGAACATGGGCGCCGACGTCACCGACTTCTTCATCGAGCGCCTGCGCGAGGACACCGTCCTGCGCGGCGACGAGTGGGTGCCGGTCGAGTCGCACGTCGAGACGATCCGGGTGGCCGGGTCGGCGGCGATCGACCTGACCGTCCGCAACACGGCCCACGGGCCGATCATCTCGGACGTGCTCGACGTCGATCCCGTCACGAGCGCGCCGACCGCGCAGGGCACGCTCGTGGGCAGCTACGGCGTCTCGCTGGCCTGGACGGCGCTGACGCCAGGACGCACCGCCGAGGCCGTCTTCGCGATCAACACCGCCAAGAACGCCGAGGACATCCGTGCCGCGGCCGCCCTGTTCGACGTCCCCGCGCAGAACATCGTGTTCGCGACCGCCGACGGCCACATCGGCTACCAGGCCCCGGGCCGGGTCCCGGTCCGCGCCGACGTGCCCGGCTCGCCGGTGCCGACGAACGGCGAGTGGCCCCGTGATGGCCGCGACCCGGCGTACGACTGGCAGGGCTGGGTGCCGGCCGACGAGATGCCGCGCGCGCTGGACCCGGCGAGCGGGTTCATCGTCGCGGCCAACCAGGCGGTCCTGCCGGACGGCGTCGGCCCGCACCTGACGTCCGACTGGGACTACGGCTTCCGCTCCGAGCGCATCCGCACGCTCCTGCAGCAGCAGATCGACTCGGGCCGCCCCTTCACGACGGCGGACTTCAACGAGATCCAGAACGACGACTGGAGCCCGTTCGCCCAGGTGCTGGTCCCCGCGCTGCTCGACGTGCGTCTCGAGGACGACTACGACGCCGCGGGCCAGGCGCTGCTGCGCGAGTGGGACGGCCACATGGACGCCGACTCGGCCGCCGGCGCGTACTTCGCCGCCGTGTGGCGCAACCTCCTGGAGGACACGTTCTGGGACGACATGCCCGAGGACATGCGGCCCGACGGCGGCGGCAAGTGGCTCGTCGTGCTGCGCGACATGCTGCAGGACCCGGCCGACGGGTTCTGGGACGACCGGTCCACGCTCAACGTGACCGAGTCCCGCGACGAGGCCCTGACCCAGGCCATGACCAGCGCCCGCCGGGACCTGACGGTCGAGATGGCGAAGAACCCCGCCGACTGGCGCTGGGGCACGCTGCACCAGCTTCGCCTCGAGCACCCGATCCTGGGCGGCGACTCGATCCCCGCGCCCGTGCGCCGGCTGATGAACCCGACGCCGATCGGCGTGGCGGGCGGCTCGTCGATCGTGAACGCGACCTCGTGGAACGCGGGGACCGGGAGCTTCGAGGTCACGGCCGGCCCGTCGATGCGGATGGTCGTGGACATGGGCGAGATCGACAAGTCGACCTGGGTGACGGTCAC
>CBINDH010000497.1:0-1623 GCA_966249365.1 uncultured Xylanimonas sp.
ACGCGATCGGCGGCCAGGAGGTGCACGTCCCGGCGCTGCTGCCCAAGGAGCCGTACGAGGCGACGGGCCGCTGGGAGGAGTACGGCCAGGGCATCTTCCGTCTCAAGGACCGCAAGGAGGCGGACTACCTGCTCGCGCCCACGCACGAGGAGATGTTCACGCTCCTGGTCAAGGACCTGTACTCCTCGTACAAGGACCTGCCGCTGACGCTCTACCAGATCCAGACGAAGTACCGCGACGAGGCCCGCCCGCGCGCCGGGCTCATCCGCGGCCGCGAGTTCATCATGAAGGACTCGTACTCGTTCGACCACACCGACGCGGGCCTCGACGCCGCCTACCAGCGGCACCGCGACGCGTACGAGCGCATCTTCCAGCGCCTCGGTCTGGACTACGTCATCGTCTCCGCGATGTCGGGTGCCATGGGCGGCTCGCGCTCCGAGGAGTTCTTGTCCCCGTCGCCCATCGGTGAGGACACGTTCGTGCGCTCCCCGGGCGGTTACGCCGCCAACGTCGAGGCCGTCGTCACCCCGGTCCCCGAGGCGATCCCCTACGACGACGCCCCGGCCGCCCACGTCGAGGACACCCCCGACACCCCGACGATCGAGTCGCTCGTCGCGCTCGCGAACGCCAAGTACCCCCGCCCGGACCGCGAGTGGACGGCCGCCGACACGCTCAAGAACGTCGTCCTCGCGGTCACGCAGCCCGACGGGACGCGCGGCGTGCTCGTCGTCGGCGTGCCCGGCGACCGCGACGTGGACGTCAAGCGCCTCGAGGCCGCGCTCGCCCCCGCCGAGGCGGAGCCCGCCGGCGAGGCCGACTTCGCCAACCACCCCGCCCTGGTCAAGGGGTACATCGGCCCGGCCGCGATCGGCCCCCAGGGTGCGCAGGTCGCCGCCGAGGACGGGACCACGTCCAGCGCCATCCCGTACCTGCTCGACCCGCGCGTGGTGCCCGGCACCCGCTGGATCACCGGGGCCAACGTCGAGGGCCGCCACGTCTTCGACCTCGTCGCGGGCCGCGACTTCACCGCCGACGGCACCATCGAGGCAGCCGAGGTCCGCGAGGGCGACCCCGCGCCCGACGGCTCGGGTCCGCTCGAGCTCGCACGCGGCATCGAGATGGGACACATCTTCCAGCTCGGCCGCAAGTACGCCGAGGCGCTCGACCTCAAGGTGCTCGATGAGACCGGCAAGCAGGTCGTGGTCACGATGGGCTCCTACGGCATCGGCGTCACGCGCGCGCTCGCGGCGCTCGCCGAGGCCAACCACGACGACAAGGGCCTCGCGTGGCCCGCGCACGTCGCCCCGGCGCACGTGCACATCGTCGCGACCGGCAAGGGCACCGAGGTGTTCGACGCCGCGGCGGCGCTCGCCGAGGGGCTCGTCGCGCGCGGCGTCGAGGTCGTCTACGACGACCGGCCCAAGGTGTCCCCGGGCGTGAAGTTCGCCGACGCCGAGCTGCTCGGCGTGCCGCTGGTCGTCGTCGTCGGGCGCGGGCTGGCCGACGGCGTCGTCGAGGTGCGCCCGCGCGCCGGCGAGGCACGGCAGGTCGCGGTGGCGGACGCCGTCGCGGAGGTCACGGCCGCCGTCGAGGCGCTGCTCGCCTGACGGTTGAGCCCCGTCG
>CBINDH010000498.1:0-1609 GCA_966249365.1 uncultured Xylanimonas sp.
CGACGGGGCTCAACCAACAGTCGGCGTGGTTTCGACGGGGCTCAACCAACAGTCGGCGTGGTTTCGACGGGGCTCAACCAACAGTCGACGTGGTTTCGACGGGGCTCAACCAACCGTCGGCGTGGTTTCGACGGGGCTCAACCAGCGAGGGCGTTCATCGGAGCCGCGGCGGGCCGCTAGGGTGTCTGCGAACGTTTGCATTCGGCGCCGAAGGAGTCTCCCGTGACCAGCCCGTCCCCCCGCCTCGGAGCCGGCACGCCCCTGCCCGCCGGCGTCGTCGCACCCCCGGTCGTGCCCACCGGCGTCGGCATCGTGCACCTGGGCTGGGGTGCGTTCCACCGCGCCCACCAAGCGCTGTACACCCAGGAGGCGATGGCCGCGTCGGGCGACCTGCGCTGGGGCATCCTCGGCGACGTCGAGCGCACCCCTCAGCTCGTCCCCGCCCTGCGCGAGCAGGACGGGCGCTACACGGTGCTGTCGGTCGGCGTCGTCGACGGCACGCCGGTCGAGGAGGCCACCGTCGTCGCGTCGGTGCTCGACGTCGCGTACCCGGGCGACGAGACCCCACGCCTGCTCGCCGCGATGGCCGCGCCGACGACGCACGTCATCACGCTGACCGTCACCGAGAAGGGCTACTGCCGCGGCGGCGACGGCCACCTCGACCTCGCGCAGGTCGCACCCGACACCGCCGCCCTCGCCGCCGAGCTCTGCGGCGCCCCCGTCGAGCGGCCCGCGGCCACCGCGATCGGCCTGCTGGTGCGCGGCCTCGCGGCCCGGTACCGCGCCGGCGCCGAGAACGTGACGGTGCTGAGCTGCGACAACATGGCGCACAACGGCAAGGTCCTCAAGCACGTCGTCGACGAGCTCCTCGACGCCACCGCGCAGGCCTGCGACGCCACCACCCCCGACGCCGAGTGCGCCGAGGTCGTCGCGTTCCGGCAGTGGATCGCGGCGTCGACGACGTGGCCGTCGTCGATGGTCGACCGCATCACGCCCGCGGTCACCGCGGAGACCCTGGACCGTGTCGAGCAGGTCCTCGGCGCCCGCGACGAGGCCGCCATCAGCGGCGAGCCGTTCCGCCAGTGGGTCATCGAGGACGCCTTCGCCGGGCCGCGCCCCGCGTGGGAGCTGGTCGGCGCCCAGATCGTCGACGCGCACGTCGTCACCGGCTGGGAGGAGGCCAAGCTGCGGATGCTCAACGGCACCCACTCCCTGATCGCCTACGCGGGCCGCCTGTTCGGCTGCGCGACGATGGCCGAGGCCGTCGTCGCGCCCGAGATCGCGCCGCACGCGCGCGAGTACATGTTCGCCGACGCCCTGCCGTCGGTGACGCCGCCGACGGGCGCCGACCTGCCCGCGTACGGCGAGGGCCTGCTCGAGCGCTTCGCCAACCCGGCCACCGGCCACTCGACCCGCCAGGTCTCGACCGACGGCACGCAGAAGATCCCGTTCCGCTGGGGTGGCGCGCTGCAGTTCGCGCTCGCGAACGGACGGGCGCCCGAGGGCATCGCGTTCGGGCTCGCCGCGTGGTCGGAGTTCGTGCGCCGCGCGGTGCGCGACGGCGTGGACCTCGGCGACCCGGCCGGCGCGGAGGCGCTCACCGCCGTCG
>CBINDH010000499.1:0-1592 GCA_966249365.1 uncultured Xylanimonas sp.
TCAGTCGCGCCCGTAGATGTCGCGCGTGTAGACCTTGTCGGCGACGTCGGCGAGGGCGTCGGTGCGGCGGTTGGCGACGATGACGTCGGCGCGGGCCTTGAAGTCGTCGAGGTCGTGAACCACCTCGGAGTTGAAGAAGGCGTCCTGCTCCAGGGCGGGCTCGTAGACGACGACCTCGACGCCCTTGGCCTTGAGCCGCTTCATGACGCCCTGGATCGACGAGGCGCGGAAGTTGTCAGACCCGGACTTCATGATCAGCCGGTACATGCCGACCACACGCGGGTGGCGGCTGAGGATGTCCGCGGCGATGAAGTCCTTCCGGGTGCGGTTCGCGTCGACGATCGCGGAGATGAGGTTCTGCGGCACGTCCTGGTAGTTCGCCAGCAGCTGCTTGGTGTCCTTGGGCAGGCAGTACCCGCCGTACCCGAACGACGGGTTGTTGTAGTGCGTCCCGATCCGCGGGTCCAGACCCACGCCCTCGATGATCTGCGCCGTGCTCAGCCCGCGCGTGGCGGCGTACGTGTCGAGCTCGTTGAAGTAGGCCACCCGCAGCGCCAGGTAGGTGTTGGCGAAGAGCTTGATCGCCTCGGCCTCGGTCGGGTCCGTCAGCAGCACGGGCACGTCCTCGTCGAGCGCCCCGGCGAGCATGAGGTCCGCGAACAGGCGCCCGTTCTCCCCGCGGTCGCCGACGACGATCCGCGACGGGTGCAGGTTGTCGTACAGGGCGCGGCCCTCGCGCAGGAACTCCGGGGAGAACACGATCGCCGCGCCGTCGTGCTCCGCGAGCATGCGCGCCGTGAACCCGACCGGGACCGTCGACTTCACGACGATCACCGCCGTGGGGTTGACCGCGAGCACCTGGTCGATCACGCCCTCCACGGTCGAGGTGTCGAAGTACTGCGTCACCGGGTCGTAGTTGGTCGGGGTGGCCACCACCACCAGCTCGGCCCCCGAGTACGCGGTGTCGCCGTCGGTCGTCGCGGTCAGGGTGAGCGGCACCGACCGCAGGTACTGCTCGATCTCCGGGTCGACGATCGGCGAGACGCCGTCGTTGATCAGCGCGACCTTGCGGGCGTCCAGGTCGACCGCGACGACGTCGTGACGCTGGGCCAGCACCACGGCGTTCGACAGGCCCACATACCCCGTACCCGCGATCGCGATCTTCACGCGCCCATCGTAGGAGCGAGGGATCCGCCTCCGACGGGCGCCCAGCCGCATCAGCCGGGTGAAACGACGGCGGCCGGCCGCCCCGCGAGGGAGCGACCGGCCGCCACGGTTTCGACGAGCTCAACCAGCGGGAAGGGACGAGCTCAACCAGCGGGAAGGGACGAGCTCAACCAGCGGGAAGGGACGAGCTCAACCAGCAGGGAGGCTCAGAAGCCGATCCAGGAGCGGAGCGGACCCTGGAGGAAGTACACGACGAACAGCACCGCGGTGCCCCACAGCAGCGGGTGCACGGCCTTCGCCTTGCCGACCGCCAGCTTGATGATGACGTAGGCGATGATGCCCGCGCCGATACCGGCGGTGATCGAGTACGCGAACGGCATGAGCACGATGGTGAGGAACGCCGGGATCGCGATCACCCAGTCGTC
>CBINDH010000500.1:0-1556 GCA_966249365.1 uncultured Xylanimonas sp.
CATGGTGTACTCGCTGCTCTTCGCCCTGCCGGGGACACCCGTGCTGTTCTACGGCGAGGAGATCGGGATGGGGGAGAACCTCGCGGCCGAGGGACGGCTCGCGGTGCGCACGCCCATGCAGTGGACCACCGGGAAGAACGGCGGGTTCTCGCGCGCGGCGCCGCGGCGCCTCGCGGGCCCCGTCACCGAGGGCGGGTTCGGGCCGGAGCACGTCAACGTGGCCGACCAGCGGCAGGACGCCGGCTCGCTCCTGTCGTTCATCCGGCTCCTGGCGCGCCGGTACCGCGAGTGCCCCGAGCTCGGATGGGCCGAGACCGTCGAGATCCTCGAGCAGCCGCACCCGAGCGTGCTCGCCCACCGGAGCACGTGGGACGACGGCTCGATGGTCGCGCTGCACAACCTCGGGCCGGAGGCCGTGGTGGTGCCGTTGCGGCTCGACGACTGCGACGAGACCGTGACGCTGGTCGACCTGCTGGAACCCGGCTCGTGCGCCGTCGGGCCGGACGGGCGGGCCGAGATCCCGCTCGACGGGTACGGGTACCGGTGGCTGCGGGTGGTGCGGGAGGACTCGCGGCGGCTCGTGTAGTCGGCGACTTCGTGACGCAACACGCGCTCCAGCGGTTAGGACTCTGTCGGTGGCCAGTGGAAGATTCGGGTTGTGCCTGTCGATGAGTTCGTCCACCTCCACGTCCACACCGAGTACTCGATGCTCGACGGCGCGTCGCTGCTCGACGGACTCTTCCAGCGTGTGAGCGACCAGGGCATGTCGGCCGTCGCGATGACGGACCACGGCAACCTGCACGGTGCGTACGACTTCTACTCCAAGGCGAAGCGGTACGGCGTCAAGCCGATCATCGGCATCGAGGCGTACCTCACGCCGGGCACCGCGCGCACCGACCGGACCCGGGTGCGCTGGGGCAAGGGCGAGACGGCCGAGGAGGGCGGCGACGACGTCGCGGGCGGTGGCGCGTACACGCACCTGACGATGTGGTCGGAGACCACGGAGGGCATGCACAACCTCTTCCGGCTGTCGTCGCTGGCGAGCCTCGAGGGCTACTACTTCAAGCCGCGCATGGACAAGGAGCTGCTGCAGCGGTACAGCAAGGGGCTCATCGTCTCGACCGGCTGCCCGAGCGGCGCGATCCAGACGCGCCTGCGGCTCGGCCAGTACGAGGAGGCCGTGCGCGAGGCCGGCGAGCTGCAGGACATCTTCGGGCGCGAGAACGTCTACCTCGAGCTGATGGACCACGGGATCTCGATCGAGAAGAGGGTCCGCGACGACCTGCTCAAGATCGGCCGGGACCTTGGCATCAAGCCCGTCGCGACGAACGACTCGCACTACAACAACCCCGAGGACGCCGCCGCGCAGGAGGCGCTGCTGTGCGTGAACTCGGGCAGCCGGCTCTCAGAGCCGACCTACGCCCAGGGCGGCAAGCGGTTCGCGTTCGACGGCAACGGCTACTACATCAAGTCGGCACGCGAGATGCGCGACCTGTGGGGCGGGCAGGACCTCCTGGAGGCCTGCGACACGACCCTGGAGATCGCCGAGCGGTGCA
>CBINDH010000501.1:0-1533 GCA_966249365.1 uncultured Xylanimonas sp.
CGCGGTGATGTCGATCGGGCTGCTTCTCGACGAGTCCGTGCCCGCTCTCGCTCGGAACCCTGATCTGGCAGCGGGCGTCGAGGTCTTCTGGGACGTCTCGGGGGTGCGTGGCAGCCAGACCTTCGCCGAGCTGCTCGCGCAGCAGCGCGTCGGCACTCTGGTCGCCGCGGAGATCCAGCTGCCGCAGGGTGCCGCGAGCGCGGTGCGCGTCGGGCTCCGGATGGACGACGACGTGACGACCCACAAGGCGCTCGACGCCGAGTCGACGCTGCTGAGCTTCCAGGTGCTCGTCCACATGCAGGGTGACACCGCTAGCTACCACCCGCCTGCCCTCCTTCCGCGCACCGGCGCCGCGGTGCTGGGCCTCGCTGCCCTCGCAGCCGGCCTCGCGGCGCTCGGATGGCTGCTTCTTGCTGCTGTGCGACGGCGACGCCGCTGCGACGACTGCAACGAGCCACTTCGGCGCGACGACGACTGGAGCGTCTACCACCTCAACAGCACCCGCCACGTCCAGTGCGAGCGATGTCGCATGACGGTCGGTCACCCGCGGGTGTCGGGCACCGCCTGACCCGGACCCCTCGCGATCGGCCGCCGCCAGGCGCCCCGCGCCGTCCGCCGACCTCGCCGCTAGTCTCGGCTCATGTCTCGGGCGTTCCGCGACCTGCGCGCCGCGCTGCGGCGTGAGGCGGACACCATCCGTGCCCGCGATCCGGACGTGGACGCGGGCGACATCGGCGCCTTCGCCACACCCCTGGTCGTGCGCCTCGCCCTCTTGGCGCTCGTCGGGCTGGTCCCGCTGCTCGGCATCCGGATGGCCGACGTCGGCGACGCGACGGTCTTCGGCCCGCTGCTCGCGTCGGCCGCGTTGGCGGCGATCAGCGCGACGGCGGTCGCGTGGCTCATCGCGATCCTCCTCGCCGGGCTGGTGGTGCTCGTGGTGTACCGCGAGGCGCCCGCTCGCGCCTCACGCAACGTGAGCAAGGCGACCCGGGCGTCGTTCGAACGCATCTCGGGCTTCACGTCGACGCTGACGCTGGTCTCGCTCATCGCCGGGCTCGTGGCGTTGTCGTTCGGGCTGCCGTCGCGCCGGTCGAGCGACCTGGAGACCTCGGTGCTCGACGACCTGCTCGCCGCGCAGCTCGGCGTGCTGCTGGTGGTGCTGGCGATGGGGTTCGTCGTCGAGGGGCAGCGTGCCGCCGCCGACATCCTCGACAGCGAGTCGCGCCTCCTCGCGTGGCCGTTCGCGCTGCTGCTGACGGTCGCGGCGCTGTTCGTCGCGACGGCGGTCGGCCCGTTCGAGCCGACGGCGCTCATCGCGAAGCTCCTGACCGAGTGGCTCCCGGCGGAGGTCGACGGCGTGCCGCGCGCGCAGGTCGTGCGCGAGGCGGTGCCACGTGACCTGCGCCTGTGGGTGGCCGTGGCGATCGTCCCGGTCGCCGTCGTCGTCTGGGTTCTCACGACGCGGGCGCTCGGCGTGCTGCCGCGCCTGCGTGCCTCCATCCGCGCGGCGGGTGCCGCGGCGGAGGCGGGCAG
>CBINDH010000502.1:0-1527 GCA_966249365.1 uncultured Xylanimonas sp.
TCTTCACGCAGCTCTCGTCGTGCCGCGACCACGGCGTCCTAGCCGTCCGACCAGCCCGCGGGTACCTCCAGCGAACGCCCCACGGTGTCCCGGTCGACGTCGACCAGCAGCACTCGCTCGTCGTCGTCGAGCGCGACGACGAACACGGCCGGATGGTGCAGCTCGACGACGCCGTAGACGCCGTCGGTGCCGTCCGGCATGACCACGTCGTCCTCCCGGACGCGGATCCAGCGGTTCTCGTAGGCGGTGCGGGAGGAGCGGGTGGTCCACGGCATGCGGATCACCCTAGACACCACGGAGGCCCGCCACCCCCGTGGGGATGGCGGGCCTCCGAGCGATCAGGCGATCTTCCGGGCTCGAGGCTCGGTGATCAGTTGCCCGTCAGCTTCTCACGGAGCGCGGCGAGCGCCTCGTCCGATGCCAGCGTGCCCGTGGCCTCGGCCGGAGCGGACGAGGAGTAGGACGACTGGCTGGCCGGAGCCGCACCCGTGTCGGCAGCCGCGTCGGCGTCGGCGGCGTAGGCCGCACGCACCTGCTCGCGGTGCGCCGTCCAGCGCTCGTGCGCCTTGGCGTACTCGGCCTCCCAGGCCTCGCGCTGCGCCTCGAAGCCCTCGAGCCACTCGTTGGTCTCCGGGTCGAAGCCCTCCGGGTACTTGTACTCGCCGTTCTCGTCGTACTCGGCGGCCATGCCGTAGAGCGCGGGGTCGAAGTCCTCGGACTCCGGGTCCACACCCTCGTTGGCCTGCTTGAGCGACAGCGAGATGCGGCGGCGCTCCAGGTCGATGTCGATGACCTTGACGAAGACCTCCTGGCCCACCGTGACGACCTGCTCGGGCAGCTCGACGTGGCGCACGGCCAGCTCGGAGATGTGCACGAGGCCCTCGATGCCGTCCTCGACGCGCACGAACGCACCGAACGGGACGAGCTTGGTGACCTTGCCGGGCACGACCTGGCCGATGGCGTGGGTACGCGCGAAGGTCTGCCACGGGTCCTCCTGCGTCGCCTTCAGCGACAGGGAGACACGCTCGCGGTCGAAGTCGACGTCGAGAACCTCGACGGTGACCTCCTGGCCGACCTCGACGACCTCGGACGGGTGGTCGATGTGCTTCCACGACAGCTCGGAGACGTGGACGAGACCGTCGACGCCGCCGAGGTCCACGAACGCACCGAAGTTGACGATCGACGAGACCACACCGGGGCGGACCTGGCCCTTCTGCAGGGTCTGCAGGAAGGTCGAGCGCACCTCGGACTGCGTCTGCTCGAGCCACGCACGGCGCGAGAGGACGACGTTGTTGCGGTTCTTGTCGAGCTCGATGATCTTCGCCTCGATCTCCTTGCCGACGTACGGCATGAGGTCGCGGACACGACGCATCTCCACGAGCGAGGCGGGCAGGAAGCCGCGAAGACCGATGTCGAGGATGAGGCCACCCTTGACGACCTCGATGACGGTGCCGGTGACGACGCCGTCCTCCTCCTTGATCTTCTCGATCGTGCCCCAGGCGCGCTCGTACTGGGCGCGCTTCTTGG
>CBINDH010000503.1:0-1524 GCA_966249365.1 uncultured Xylanimonas sp.
GCCGACGTACGAGGAGCGGTGGAGCGACCACGCCCCGGTCATCGCCACCTACGACATCTGAGCCTGCCGCCCCTGCTGGTGGAGCCCCGTCGAGACCAGCCGGGTTGATGGTTGAGCCCCGTCGAAACCTGCCGGGTTGATGGTTGAGCCCCGTCGAGACCAGCCGGGTTGATGGTTGAGCCCCGTCGAAACCAGCCGGGTCGATGGTTGAGCCCCGTCGAAACCTCTCCGACGATCCAGTCGAGTGGTTTCGACGGGGCTCAACCGGCAGCGGGTTTCGACGGGGCTCAACCGGCAGCGGGTTTCGACGGGGCTCAACCGGCAGAGGGTTTCGACGGGTCTCAACCGGCAGAGGCGCGGCCCGCGTCCCGTCCCGCCGCCGCCGACGGCGGGGCTGCGAGGAACGCCGGCGCCGTGAGCCCGGCGTCCGCGAAGGCCGCGGCGACGCCCGCAGCGACCCGGTCGACGTCGTCGAGGCGGACGAGCGCGATCGTCGAGCCGCCGAACCCGCCGCCCGTCATGCGGGCGCCGATCGCCCCGGCCGCGCGCGACGCCTCGACGGCGAGGTCGGTCTCGCGGACCGTCACCTCGTAGTCGTCGCGCAGCGAGTCGTGCGACGCGTCCATGAGCACGCCCACCCGGTCGACGACCTGCTCGTCCGGGACGCCGTCGCCGCCGAGACCCCCGCGCACGAGCTCGGACAGCTCGGCCGTCCGGGCGATCTCCGTGACGACGTGGCGCACTCGGCGGCCCAGCAGGCCGTCGGGGTCGACCTCGCCCAGCCGGGCGAGCGCGGCGTCGAGGGCGGCGGGCGCCACGTCGCGCAGCGTCGGAACGCCGAGGTGCTGCGCCGCCTTCTCGCACGAGGCGCGGCGCTCGGCGTACTGTCCGTCCACGAGCTGATGCGGTGCGCGCGTGTCGATGACGAGAAGGGTCAGGCCCGCTGCGGCGAGGTCGAACGGCACGTGCTGTGCGAAGTCCTCCGCAGCGAGGTCGGGGCGGAAGTCGAGCAGCAGCGCCTGGCCGTCGGTGCACAGCATCGACGCGGACTGGTCGAGCCCGCCCGTGGGGGCGCCCGCGATGTCGTTCTCCGCGCGGCGGGCCGCGTTCACGAGGACGGTCCGTCCAGCGTCGTCGTCGGTCAGGCCCAGCTCGTAGACGTCGCTGAGCGCTGCCGCGAACGCGCACTCGATCGCCGCCGAGCTCGACAGCGACGCCCCGAACGGTACGCACGAGTCGACGACGGCGTCGAAGCCGCCGACGGCGTAGCCCGCCTCGCGCAGCGCCCACGCCACGCCCGCGACGTACGCGCCCCAGCCCTCGACCTCGCCCGGGCGCACGTCGGACAGCCGCATCGTCCACGGCTCGTCCGTCTGCGCGGAGGCGATGCGGATGACGTCGTCGTCGCGCCGCTCGAGGGCGACGTACGTCCGGTGCGGCAGCGCCGTGGGCAGGCACAGCCCGGCGTTGTAGTCGGTGTGCTCGCCGATGACGTTGACGCGTCCCGGGGCGGACCATACGCCG
>CBINDH010000504.1:0-1522 GCA_966249365.1 uncultured Xylanimonas sp.
CTTGAACCCCCACGCCCTATACGGGCACTAGCACCTCAAGCTAGCGCGTCTGCCATTCCGCCACCCGGACAGGTGACCCGTTCCGGCGTTCCCGCCGTCTCGGTGCGGGCAGAAACATAGCACGCGGGTGGGGTGGCTCCGAAATCGCGTGCCGGCGTCCGCGCCTGGTGGCGTCCGGCGGGGCAAACTGGGCGCACGAACGTCGTGGGAGGTGACGGGCGTTGGACCAGACCGAGAACGTCCCCCAGTGGCTCCGGACGAGCGCCGGGTGGTCGTGGCGTTTCGTCGCGCTGGTGGCTGCGGTCTCGTTGCTGGTCTTCGCGGTGGTGCACGTGCAACTGGTGTTCACCGCCGTGTTCCTCGCGCTGGTGATGACCTCGGTGCTGCGGCCGCTGACGGACTCGTTCGCGCGCTTCCTGCCGCGCCCGTTCGCCATCGCGCTGGCGTTCCTGTCGGCGCTCATCGTCCTCGGCGGCCTGGTGACGTACGTCGTCGCGTCGGTGGCGGGGCAGTGGCAGAACCTCGGCGACCAGTTCGCGACGGGCATCGACCAGATCCTCGTGTGGCTGGCGGAGGGACCGCTGCGCCTCGACGTCGGGCGTGACCTGATCGACAACGCGCTCGAGGCGGCGCGGCAGTGGATCGCCGACAACGCCGCCGACGTCGCCGGGCAGACCGCGGAGACCGTGGGCCGCGTCGCCGAGGCCTTCGCGGTCGTCGCGCTGGCGATCTTCTGCACGGTGTTCTTCCTGCTCTCGGGCGCCTCGATGTGGCAGTGGTTCCTCGCCCAGGTGCCGGCGGCGCACCGCGGCCGGTGGGACAGCGCGGCGACCGCCGGCTGGTACACGTTCTCCGGGTACGCGCGCGGGACGGTGATCATCGCGCTCACCAACGGGCTGCTCGCGGGCGTCTTCCTGGCGATCCTCGGCATCCCGCTCGCCGCGCCGCTCGCGGTGCTGGTGTTCATCGGCACGTTCATCCCGCTCATCGGTGCGCCCGCGGCGATGCTCATCGCGGGGGTCGTCGCGCTCGCGGCGGAGGGGCCGGTCAAGGCGCTCATCGTCATTCTCGGCGTCGCGCTCATCGGCCAGATCGAGGGGCACCTGCTCCAGCCGCTCATCATGGGCAAGCAGGTCGCGCTGCACCCCGTCGTGGTCGCCGTCGCGATCGCCGTCGGCACGGTGCTCGCGGGCATCCTCGGCGCGGTGGTCGCCGTCCCCGTCGTCTCGGTCACCTGGGCGGTGTACTCGCAGCTCCGGCCGCACGAGCCCGACCTCGCCGCGCCGCCGGAGCTTCCCCTCGACGACGACGACGTGACGGAAGGTGCCGACGCCGACGCCTGACGCGGCCGCGGCGTCCTGGCATGCTGCCGGGATGGAACCCTTCGTGCTCGCGAACGAGAACGTCCGCCTCTCGATGCCCGTCGCGGACGACGTCGCCCGGATCTTCGAGCTGTGCCAGGACGATGCCATCCAGCGGTGGACGACGGTTCCCAGCCCGTACCGGCTCGACCACGCGAGCG
>CBINDH010000505.1:0-1520 GCA_966249365.1 uncultured Xylanimonas sp.
CCCAGGAGCAAGAGAACGAGGTCAAGGTGCCCACCGGCAAGGTCAAGTGGTTCGACGCGGAGCGTGGTTTCGGTTTCATCGCCGGCGACGACGGCGGCGAGGTCTTCCTGCACGCCTCCGCCCTTCCCGCGGGCGTCACCAACCCCAAGCCGGGCACGAAGGTGGACTACGGCGTCGCCGACGGCCGCCGTGGCCCGTCGGCCCTGCAGGTGAGGGTGCTCGACGCGGTCCCGTCGGTCGCCAAGGCGAAGCGTCCCGCGCCGTCGGACATGGCGACGATCGTCGAGGACCTCATCAAGAAGCTCGACCGCGTGGGCGACGAGCTCAAGCGCGGCCGCTACCCGCGCGACAGCGAGGTCGTGGCGAAGATCCTCCGGGCTGTCGCCGACCAGATCGACGCCTGAGGGACAATACGTCCGTGAGTTCTGCCGCCGCGAGCCCCCGCCGCACAGCCCGTCCCGCGAAGGAGACGGTGCTGGTCGGTGCCGTCGAGCTTGCGCGCGCCGCCGCCGCGGAGGTCGCCGAGTCGCCGTCCGACGTCGGTGAGCACCTGGGCTACGCCGTCGACGGCGAGCGGCTGGTCTCGCACCGGTTCGCCGCGACGATGCTCGGGTACCACGGCTGGTCGTGGGTCGTCACGCTGGCCCGTGTGCCGCGCGGTCGCAACGCGACGGTGTGCGAGGTCGAGCTGCTGCCCGGTGACGGCGCGCTGCTGGCCCCCGACTGGCTGCCCTGGGCGGAGCGCCTGCGCCCCGGCGACATCGGCCCGGGCGACACGCTGCCGTTCAAGGCCGACGACCCGCGCCTCGAGCCGGGCTACGTCCCGACCGGCGACCCCGAGGTCGACTCGGTCGCCATCGAGGAGCTCGCGCTCGCTCGTGCCCGGGTCCTGTCGCCGACCGGCCGGTCCGAGGCGGCGCAGCGCTGGTACCGCGGGTCGCGCGGCCCGACGTCGGCGGTCGCGGTGCAGTCGCCCGCCGAGTGCCTGTCGTGCGGTTTCCTCATCCCGCTCGCCGGCGAGCTCGGCCAGCTCTTCGGCGTCTGCGCCAACGAGTGGTCGCCCGACGACGGCAAGGTCGTCTCGCTCGACCACGGCTGCGGCGCGCACTCGGAGACGGACGTCGAGCCGGGCCCGTCGGAGTGGCCCGACGTCGAGCCCCTGATCGACGAGACGACGCTCGAGGTCGTCGAGATGCCGAGGCCCGCGGAGGCCGCGCCCTCGGAGGCGGCGCCCGCGGAGGCGGCGTCTGCGGAGGCGGCGCCCGCGGAGACCGAGCCCGAGGCGACGCCCGAGGTTCAGTGACCGCCGACCCGTTCGGCACCGCGGCGCTGCGACGCGCCGTCGTCGATGCGTGGCGAGCCTCGCCGACGCGTCTGCGCGAGGACGCGAACCTCGAGGACGACCACGCGCGCGGCTACTACCGCGACCGCGTCGTGGTCGAGCTCGCCCAGAACGCCGCCGACGCGGCCGCCCGTGCAGGCGTCCCGGGCCGGGTGACGTTCCGCCTCGACACCTCCGC
>CBINDH010000506.1:0-1513 GCA_966249365.1 uncultured Xylanimonas sp.
GACCTTGCTGGTCAACGGGTGCGCGCCGCCCACCCCGTCGAGCTGGCGCGGGTCCGGGCTGCCCAGCAGGCGCAGCAGCAGGTCGTCACGGGCGGCCGCGTCCGCGGGGACGTCGTCCGCCAGCAGCACGACTCCCTTGGACGTGCCGCCGCGCATCAGTGCGCCGCGTACGCCGGTCATGACCCGTAGACCTCCGCGTGGGTCGCGTACCGCAGGCCGAAGTCGCCGAGGCGTGCGCGCAGACCGTACCGGTCCAGGCCGAGCTCGCCCTCGCGGAACGCCGCGCGGGTCGCCTCCTCCTTGAGCAGGCGGGCACGTGCGGCGTCCAGCGTCGCGCCGGCGCCGTCGCGCGGCACGACGACCACGCCGTCGTCGTCCGCCACCACCACGTCGCCGGGGTTGATCACCTGACCGCCGACGACGACGGGGACGTTGACCGACCCGGCCGTGGACTTCACCGTGCCCTGCGGGTTCACGTGCCGCGACCAGGCGGGGAAGCCCATGGCGCGCAGCTCCTGAGTGTCACGGATGCCGGCGTCGACGACGGCGCCGACGACGCCGCGGTGCGCGAGCGCCGTGGCGAACAGCTCACCGAACAGGCCGTGCGTGGACGGCGTCGCGGTGGTGACCACGAGGACGTCGCCGGGGGAGCACTGCTCCACCGCCACGTGGATCATCAGGTTGTCGCCCGGCCAGCACAGGGCGGTGACGGCCGTGCCGGCCACCCGCGCCCCCTGCTGGATCGGGCGCAGGTCCACCCCGATGCTGCCGGACCGACCCATGGCCTCGTGCACCGTCGCGGTGCCGAGCTCCCCGAGGGCCGTCACGACATCGCCCGGGGCGCGCGGGACGTCGGTGACGATCAGCCCGCGGGTTGCCGGGACGACGCTCACGCCGCACCGCCGGAACGTTCCGCAGCCTCGCTGTCCGGGCGCACGCCCGCCTTGGCCTGCTGGATGAGCTCGTAGACATGCCCGCGCAACTCGCCGAACCGCGGGTCGGAGCGGGTGATGCGCTGGTCGCGCGGGGCGGGCAGGTCGACGCGCACGTCCTCCATGAGCACGGTGGGCCGGTTGGAGAGCACCAGCACCCGCTCGCCCAGATAGACGGCCTCGTCGATGTCGTGCGTCACGAACAGGACGGTCACCCCGAGCCGCCGCCACAGGCGACGCACGAGGTCCTCCAGCTCCGCGCGGGTCTGCGCGTCGACGGCCGCGAACGGCTCGTCCATGAGCAGCACGGACGGCTCGTACGCCACGGCGCGGGCGATGGCGACGCGCTGCTGCATGCCGCCGGAGAGCTGCCACGGGTGCTGGTCGCCCGCCTCGGTGAGTCCCACGGCGTCGAGCGCCTGTTCGACGAGCCGACGCCGCTCCGCCTTGGCCAGTCCCTTCTCCTTGAGCGGCAGCTCGATGTTCTGGCGCACCGTCATCCACGGGAACAGGGAGCGGCCGTACTCCTGGAACACGACGGCCATGCCCTTCGGCGGCCCCTTGACCGGCTCGCCGTCGAG
>CBINDH010000507.1:0-1505 GCA_966249365.1 uncultured Xylanimonas sp.
GCGTTTCACCTCCGCATTGTACGTTTCCCGCTTCGTCTGCAGGTCCGTCTCGATGCGGTCGGCGTTCATCGCGCACCGCCCAGGATGCTCGCGCGGACGGCGGCGGCGGTCTTGCGGTCGTAGTCGGTCGGCCAGTGCGCCGGGTCGCAGAACGGGCCGCACTCGCGACGGTGGATCGCCCGCGCCATCTCCTCGACGTCGAGCGCGGCGGCCAGGGCGGAGTCGAGCGAGTCGCCGGCGATCGATCCGATGCGCTCGGCCAGGTCTCGGAACGTCTCGCCGTTGCGCAGCACGGTCACGTCGTAGACGGAGCCCGTGACGCTGCCCTCATACAGGTCGTCTGCCACGGCGCGAGCAAGTCGCTCCTTGGCCCGCTCGATGGCGGGCGTGGTCTCGGTGGTCATGCTCTCCTCCAGGTCGTGTGTGCGATGTGTGTCCAGTGCTCGTGGAACCCGTCGTGGCCCTGTTCGAGCTGGCATGCGAGGTCGTCGAGCCGGTCGAGGCAGAGGGTCCCGGTCGCAGGCTGAGTCGGCGGCGCGATGGGTGCGGGCGTCGTGGTGATGCGGGTCGCGGTCATGACGCCTCCCCGAAGTCGAGGACGCCCTGGGACAGCCGAAGCGCGGTTGCCTCGCACTGTTCCTCGCGGGCCTCGATGAGCACGGCGCGGCGCCCGAGGTTCCGGGCAGCGATCGCGGTCGAACCGGACCCGGCGAACGGGTCGAGGACCAGGCCGCCGGGAGGGCAGGCGTACTCGATGAGCGGCTCGAGGACGGCGACGGGCTTCTCGGTCGGGTGAATCGCCTTGCCGTGCATCGACGGCGAGTAGATGACCGACTCCATGAGCTTCGGCCCGCCGTCGACGCTCACGTACGGCGTGCGCTCGATGTGTCCCGTGTGCGACGGGCGGCGCTTTGAACGGACGGTGCGCGCTGTCGCGGTCGCGGTGGTTGGGGTGTCGTGGCGGATCGCGGACCAGTCGCCGCGGTACCAGTGCACGGCGTGCTCGTGGATGCGGCGGAACCTGTCGGCGTGGAAGCCAGACCCGTTGTGCTTCTCCCACACGATGTCCTGCGAGAGCCGCCACGCGTCGAACTGGTCGCGCCGGTCGAGGAACATGCGCATGGACCCGAAGCACCACATCGACGACGTCTGGCGCGCAGCCCACCCGGGCCACCCCTCGGGCCACACGTCCCACTCGAGCGATGTCTCCCCGTAGGGCGGGTCGGTGACGATGCAGTCGGCCTGCCAGTCGCCCATGACGCGGAAGTCGGAGTGCCAGAGCGTCACGTGCTCGTCCTGGTAGTAGGGCCTCATCGCAGTTCCCTCGCAGCCGCCTCGGTGCGGACGAGCGCGTACTGCAGCATCCCGAGCCGGTCAGCCAGGTCGCCGGTCCACCCGAGCCGGTACACCCTGCCCGCGTCCACCGGGTCGACGAGCTTCGCGATCACGTAGACGTCGACCACGAGGTTCGCGCTGCCGTCCTCGCCCTCCATCTCCTGCAGCAG
>CBINDH010000508.1:0-1500 GCA_966249365.1 uncultured Xylanimonas sp.
TCACGCTCGTCACCGGCGAGCCGACCGGCAAGGACTACACGCTCCTGGTCAAGGCCGGTGCGCCGGTCCCCGTGGCCGACCTGCGGTTCGCCTCGACGATGTCGGCGCCCGAGGGCGTCCCGGCGGTGACGGTCAGCTCGACGTCGTCCCTGATCGCGGCGGGCGAGACGCAGGCCGCTCCCGTCAACGTCACGGCCGAGGCCGGCGACGTCACCTCGAACACCAAGGTGACGATCGCGCACACGGTGACGTCGGACGACGCGAACTACGACGGCCTCGTGGTGCCCTCGGTGACCGCGTCGCTCTTCTCGACGGACCCGACGATCCGGATCGACAAGCGCGCCTGGGTCGCGGCTGCCGGGACGACGTTCGAGACGTCCTCGCCCGAGCAGATCGAGGCGACCGGCGCCCAGGCGCCGAAGGACACGCGGCTCACCGACCGCCAGGGCGTGTGCTTCGTCTACACCGTCACGAACACCTCGATGGACGACTGGGCGACGAGCCTGGCGGGCGTCCAGGTGACCGACACGGACGAGCGGCTCGGGACGAACGGGCTCATCGGCACCGTCCCGACCCTCGCGATCGGCGAGTCGGTGAAGCTCTCCGCGTGCACCGCCCTGCTTCCGGTCGACACGACCGTCTCCGACGTCGCTCCCGAGAGCGGGGAGTGAGCGCAGCGTGACGACCCAAATGGTGCCGCGTCGAGCACGACGTGGCGGATCCCGCGCGCGCCGGCGCTTCGGCGCCGCCGCGGCGGCGCCGGTCGCGGTGGGCGCAGTCGCCGCGCTCGTCGCCGGCGGCGCGACGTACGCCCTGTGGTCGAGCGAGGACTCGTTCCTGGGCGGGCTGTACACCGCAGGCGACCTCAACCTGACGACGGGGACGCCGACGTGGTCGCAGATCACCGCGGGCGTCAGCCCCGGTGCGGGCGGACAGCTCGACGTCACCCCTGCCGGCTTCCTGTCGATGCCGGGCGACGTGATCCAGATCCGCGTCCCCGCGACGACGACGCTCACGGGCGACAACCTCAACGGCGGGTTCTCGGTGAGCTTCGCGAACCCCGAGCTGCTCGACCAGGACGTCGCCGACGGCCTCATCACGACCGGCTTCCACGTCGAGGACGCCGACGGCAACCGCGTGGCACCGGCCCAGGGTGACGCCCCGCTCGGCACCACCGTGGCGGTGCCCGGCCTCGTGGGGGACGACGACGGCGAGACGGACGACTGGACCGTCGTCGTCACCGTGAACGTGCTCGGCGACTACCAGTGGGTCACGCCCGCGACGGAGGACTTCCCCGGCGACTGGGCCGCGGGCGACATGACGGTCCGGCTCGAGCAGGTCCGCACCGGTTCGGGCTACCGCTCCGCCGGAGGTGCCCCGTGAGGCGGCCCGCACATCGTGCTCGCCGAGGACACCGGCTCGTGTTGACGGCCGGCTGCACCGCGTTGGCCACTTTCGGCCTGATGACCGGAGCGCACGCGCTCTGGGCGGTCGACGACA